>NZ_JACHYW010000009.1:0-225823 GCF_014193145.1 Rhizobium sp. BK060 | reverse complement strand
AGGCGGTCCAGCACCGTGGGGATGCCAAGCTCGCGCTCGCCGCCCCCCGGCTTCGGGATCATCACGCGACGCACCGGCTGTGGCCGATACGTCCCCTCCCGCAGCCTGTCGCGGATGGCAGGCCAGCACTGGCGTAGCATCGCGGCCGTCTGGTCGATATCCAGTCCGTCCGCGCCCGCAGCGCCTTTGTTGGCGCGCACTTGTTGGCGCGCACCTGCTTCCACGCCTGCAGAAGGTTCTCTCGCCGCAGGGCCGCCTCAAGCAGCCCAGCACCTGTGTCGTTCCCGATCCGCGGCGGGAGCGCGGCTTCGTCAAGATCGGAGCCTGGGCGGGCTTCACCCGCTTGCCCCTCCGATCTCCCGGACATTCCCGGCATCTGACGCATGACCTTGCTCATCCTTAGAGGAACTTCACTCTCTCTCGTTCAGCCCTTCGTTCGCACCTACCTGCTCCCTACTACGACCTCTGCTGACTTCTCGCTCCGGCTCGACACCGTCGCCCTTTCAGGCGCAAAACGAGATCTCCCAACAGGTAAGAACACACTCCTTCACTGCACGACCGCCGGATTTACGCCACCGACCCTTGGTCACAAGAGCTTCGCGGTATGTTGCCCGCTCGCCCTGGTCGGCATCGCCTCATATCCGGTTCTTGTTCATCGACCCGCAGTTGCGATCCACGCTTCCTCCCCACGGTCGGTCGCCCTTCCGCAGTTGCGCTTCTCTTCGCTCGCCATGACCAGCTTACGGTGGGACTTCCACCCACAAGAATGCGCCCATGCTGGGCGCACAACAAAAAAGCGCCGATTCAGCCGGCGCTTTCGATCTCAAGATGATAAGCCTGCTAGGCGCTGGCCCGGGCCTTAGTAACGTGGGCAACGTGCTTCGTAGCGGCGGCCGTACCGATCCCTGTAGACGCAGTAGCCACGCCGCTCAACGGAGTGGCCGATCAATGCGCCAGCAAGACCACCGGCAACTGCGCCCACGGCAGCGCCGCCCCAGCTGTTGCTGACAGCACCACCGATAATGGCGCCTGTACCGGCACCGATCGCGGTACCCTGTTCAGTCGCCGTGCAGGAGGCAAGCGCACCAACGAGAGCGCCAATGAGCACAATCTTTTTCATCATGAGATATCTCCCAGTTTTTTCCGTCGCTTAGATGCGACCAAGCAGCACAAGAATAATAATAATCACGAGAACTAGCCCTAAACCGCCCGAAGGTCCATAGCCCCATCCCCGGCTATAGCCCCAATTCGGTAAGGCGCCGATCAAAAGCAGAATAAGGATAATCAGAAGTATCGTGCCAAGCATGGTTCAAGTCCTCAACGTCGTTACACTTGGAATGGACGAGAAACACACACCACCGTTTTTTGTTCCCTATGCATCAACTGTTCCGCTTTGATGAAAAAAACCAGATCGAGCCGCATTTTCCGGTTCCTCTCAGGAACGTTAGCATCATGGGGTGTCGGGGCGGGCTGGATCGATTGTCGATTTTCGGCGAAAGGCCGTTGACAGCCTAGATGCAACTCCGGCCACACGTATGGCGCGAATTTCAAGATTCAGCATCTTGTGGGAAAAAGTGATTCAAAATCAATACTTAGCCGTGAACAAACACTGAATCATCCGGAGTCAGCGATTCGTCTCCGATTCGTTCTCAAGCTGTTCCGAATCGCAAAACGAGCAATCTGCAAGCTTTTCGCGCAACAGAAAACCGCAGAGTAAATTCAAATCAGCCCTTGCGTTTGAGACAACGGCTGTCCATGTGTTGTCTGCTCTCGGAGAGGAGCTGACTTGACCTGGGGCACCCTCGCCTCACTTGCAGGACCATGACACTGACATCGCAGCCGATGATACTGAGCGGGCGCGGAGTAACCGCGGTGCTCGGGCCAACCAATACCGGCAAGACGCATTATGCCATCGAGCGCATGGTTGCGCACGGCACTGGCGTGATCGGACTACCGTTGCGGCTGCTGGCACGCGAGGTCTATACACGCGTCGCCGAAAAGGTCGGGATCCAGAATGTTGCGCTGGTAACGGGCGAGGAGAAGATATCGCCTCCCAGCGCCCGCTTTTCGGTCTGCACTGTTGAGGCGATGCCGCGCGAGACCAAAGCCGCCTTTGTCGCAATCGACGAAGTGCAGCTCGCGGGCGATCTGGAACGTGGTCATATCTTTACGGACCGTATCCTGCATCTGCGCGGTCGCGACGAGACACTGCTGCTCGGCGCCGGCACTATGCGTCCAATTTTACAGCAGCTTCTTCCGGGCATTATCGTTGTCGAGCGACCGCGACTTTCCCAGCTGTTCTACGCCGGACAAAAGAAGATCACACGCCTTCCTCAACGTTCGGCGATCGTCGCCTTCTCGGCGGATGAAGTCTATGCGATCGCCGAGTTGATCCGGAGGCAGCGAGGCGGGGCAGCCGTCGTCCTTGGAGCCCTTAGTCCACGTACCCGCAATGCGCAGGTGGCGCTCTACCAAGCCGGAGACGTGGAGTATCTGGTCGCGACGGATGCGATCGGCATGGGTCTCAATCTCGATGTCGATCATGTCGCCTTCGCGCAGGATCGCAAATTCGACGGCTACCAGTTCCGTAATCTCAATCCTGCCGAACTCGGGCAGATTGCCGGCCGCGCCGGTCGACACGTTCGCGATGGGACATTTGGCGTCACCGGCCAAGTCGATCCCTTCGATGAGGAATTGGTCGAACGCATCGAAGGTCACGAATTCGACAATGTAAAAGTGCTGCAATGGCGCTCAAAGAACCTCGACTTCGCCTCCATTCACGCGCTGCGCGCGAGCCTTGAGACCGGCCCCACCGTTTCCGGCCTGACACGCGCTCTGCCTGCCGTTGATCAACAAGCGCTGGAACACCTGTCGCGCTACCCTGAGATCATCGACCTTGCGAACAATCCGGCGAGCGTCGAGAAGTTGTGGGAAGCCTGCGCGCTTCCGGACTACCGGCGCATCGCGCCGGCCCAACACGCCGATCTCATCTCCACCCTCTTTTCCGATCTCGTCCGCTATGGCACGGTAAATGAGGACTTCCTTGCCGAGCAGGTACATCGCGCGGATCGAACGGACGGTGAGATTGACACGCTTTCGGCGCGAATCGCGCAGATAAGGACTTGGACCTATGTATCGAATCGGCCCAATTGGCTTGCCGATCCGACACACTGGCAGGAAAAGACGCGGGAAATCGAAGATCGATTGTCCGATGCGTTACATGAAAGGTTGACGAAACGCTTTGTTGATCGCAGGACATCTGTGCTCATGAAGCGCCTGAGAGAGAATGCGATGCTGGAAGCTGAAATCAGTGTAAATGGCGATGTCTTTGTTGAAGGACATCATGTGGGGCAGTTGTCGGGATTCCGGTTCACGCCCATTTCGGGAGCGGAGGGACCGGACGCCAAGGCTGTTCAGTCTGCTTCGCAGAAGGCGCTTGCTCTGGAATTCGAGGCGCGTGCGGCTCGCCTCCACGCGGCCGGCAATAGCGATCTCGCGATCAGCTCCGACGGTTCGATCCGCTGGTTGGGCGACCCGGTGGCACGACTGGCAGGCAGTGATCATGTCATGCGCCCGCGCGTCATTATTCTCGCCGACGAGCAGTTGACCGGCAATGCACGTGACCACGTGACCGCCCGTATCGAGCGCTTCGTAAATCATCATATCAGCACGGTTCTGAAGCCGCTTGACGATCTGTCCCGCGCAGAGGATCTGCAGGGCCTGGCAAAGGGCCTAGCATTTCAGCTCGTCGAGAACCTCGGCGTGCTGTTCCGGCGCGACGTGACCGAAGAAGTAAAGTCGCTGGATCAGGATGCCCGCGCTTCGATGCGCCGCTACGGTGTCCGCTTCGGTGCCTACCACATCTTCGTCCCCGCCCTTCTGAAGCCCGCCCCTGCAGAGCTCATCACACTCCTTTGGGCGTTGAAGAATGACGGTCTCGACAAGCCCGGTTATGGCGATCTCATTCCGGTGCTGGCTGCCGGCCGCACCTCGGTCGTCACCGATCCGGGTTTCGAGCGCACCTTCTACAAGCTGGCCGGCTTCCGATTCCTCGGTAAACGCGCGGTTCGCATCGATATCCTTGAGCGCCTGGCGGATATCATCCGCCCGCTGCTTCAGTGGAAGCCGGGCCAGGCAAATCGTCCCGAAGGAGCATATGACGGCCGCCGCTTCACGACGACGACCGCTATGCTTTCGATCCTTGGTGCAACACTCGAGGACATGGAAGAAATCCTGAAGGGGCTCGGCTATCGCTCCGATGCCGTCAAGGCGGAGGAGGCAGCAGCCCATCTGTCGGCTCAGGACGCCTCGGTAGCGGCGACGACCGGGACTGCGGTTGAGGATGGCGCAGAGAAGGCGGATCACGACGATGCCGACAGCGCATCGGAGGAAGCCGCCTCGGAAGCTCCCGCTGCTGTTGAAGCAGTGGTGACCGAACAACCAGTCGCGGCAAATCCCGAAGACGCCGAGGAGCCGAAGCCGGTTCTTCTCTGGCGCCTCGGTGGCCGCACGGACAATCAGCGCCAGGCTCGCAACCCGGGCGAACGTCGCGGTGGCAACAATCGCGGCCAGGACCGGGGATCTGATCATCGCCGCCAAGGTGGTGCAAATGACGAGGGCCGAGACGGCAACCGCCAGCATCACGGCAAGGATGGCGGCAAGCCACATCAGGGACGCGGCGACCGCCACGAACAGCGCGGCGACCGTCAAGACCGTGGCGATCGCAAGGATCGCAACAACAATCGCGGCGGCCCACAGCCACTGCGCTTCGAGGCAAAGCCACCGCGCAAGGAAAAGCCGATTGATCCGGATTCTCCTTTCGCGAAGCTCGCTGCCTTGAAGGAGCAGATGAAGAAGTAGCAGATGAGCGGGGAGACACAGCCAGGAAGCGGTTCGCGGCAGCGCATCGACAAGTGGCTGTTCTTCACGCGTATGGTAAAGTCGCGCTCGCTGGCACAAAGCCACATTCAATCCGGGCATGTCCGGATCAATGGCGAGCGCGCCCTCCAGCCGAGTCAAACGGTCAAGGTGGGCGACAAGGTCGAGCTGGCGCTCGAGCGGCGCGACGTTGTCCTCATCGTCAAATCAGGCGGCGAGCGGCGTGGCCCCTATGAGGAAGCCCGGCTCCTCTATGAGGATCTGACGCCACCGCCCGACGAGACAAAACGCCTGACACCTTATGAGCAGGCAATGCGGGCCACAGGGACGGGACGACCCACAAAAAAGGAACGTCGTGCAATCGACAGGCTGATGTCGGACGAGGATTAGAAAACTCTATCCGAACTGTCGAGTTCTGCGATTTCTTTATCCTTGAAATCCGCAGACAAAGCCGATACGTCACAATCAACTTGCCGGATAGCGTGAATGCCTCCCAAGCATCTCACCGCTTCCTTTCCGGTTGGGGGAAGGCGCGACGTTCCAGGTTGCCCGGCCCCATTGTATGGAAGTCCTGGAGTTCTTCATGACCTATGTCGTGACCGACAATTGCATTCGCTGCAAATATACCGACTGCGTGGAAGTCTGCCCCGTCGACTGCTTCTATGAAGGCGAAAACTTCCTCGTCATTCATCCTGACGAGTGCATCGACTGTGGCGTTTGTGAGCCGGAATGTCCCGCCGAGGCAATCAAACCGGACACGGAGCCGGGCCTCGACAAGTGGCTCAAGATCAACGCCGAGTATGCCAGCATCTGGCCGAACATCACGGTCAAGAAGGATGCCATGCCCGAAGCGAAGGAATTGGATGGCGAAACCGGCAAGTTCGAGAAGTATTTCTCGGAGAAGCCCGGAGCGGGCGACTGATCCTCCGGTAGGTCTGAAACCGGGTTCAGTGAGCTGGAAAACGCTTGAAGTGTGTCTGCGGCATATGGGTGTCATGTGTTGCGCGCATGACTCAGGCGCAGTAAATTATTGATTTCCTCATATTTTTGTGATAGCTTTCTGACACTGATCCATTTTGCGGCATGAAGCATGCCCAAACCACCACGAAAGCAAAACAAATCCAAAAACGCGGTTTCCGTGACATATCAACGCCTTGAGCCGTGAGGTTCCAAGCTTGTGCGCATGGATATGTTTGCTTTTGTCCGGTGGGACCAGAAGTAAGTCACCCGACGGATCTGACCGTCTCATCCGGGCCTGACTGACCCGGCTCCGGCTGCAGCCGGAAGCGTAACAGGGAGTGTTTGAATAGAATGACGACCCAGCAGAAAAAACCTTCTTCCGCACGTCACGGCTTCAAGACCGGTGAATCGATCGTGTACCCCGCACACGGCGTCGGTACCATCAGCGCCATCGAAGAGCAAGAAGTAGCAGGCATGAAGCTTGAACTTTTCGTTATCGATTTCGAGAAGGACAAGATGCGCCTGAAAGTGCCGGTCGCCAAGGCCATGAGCATCGGCATGCGTAAGCTATCCGAAACCGATTTCGTCGAGCGTGCATTGAAGGTTGTGCAGGGCAAGGCGCGCGTCAAGCGTACCATGTGGTCCCGTCGCGCCCAGGAATACGATGCCAAGATCAATTCCGGCGACCTCATTTCCATCGCTGAAGTTGTCCGCGATCTCTATCGCGCCGAAAACCAGCCGGAACAATCCTATTCCGAACGTCAGCTTTATGAAGCTGCGCTTGACCGCATGGCACGCGAAATCGCTGCCGTGAACAAGATGTCGGAAACCGAAGCCGTCCGTCTCGTAGAGACCAACCTCAACAAGGGTCCGAAGCGCGGCAAGGCAATCGAAGAAGACGAATCTCAGGACGAAGCTGCATAAGCTCCTTGTTTTTCTTGAAAAAAAACCCGGCCTCGCGCCGGGTTTTTTATTGGAACTTTTTCCATCCTGGCGCGTTTTAGGGATGTAGCTGCGGACCGCGTCGGGAACTGACATCACCCTCGAACGCTCGCATTCCTGTAAACGTTCGATGAGGAGCGGATCATGCCTTCCACGTTCTGCCTATCCGGCAACTTGAAGAAACTGGTCCTACCCGGCCGTACTACCGGCGCATAACCCTAAGCTAGGGCCCCATCTGGAAACGTCCAGAGTTCGGGGCCTTTATACGTTCAAGACATGAATTTGGTCTGGGCAGCAATGTCCGGAAGCAAGCATTCTTTGCCCTTTTTTTGGCGTGACGCCTGAATTCAGGAGACCGATATGAAGAACATGTCAGCAGACCGGCGCATGATTAAAATCGCCATGGCGGCTCCCTACCTTGCTCGCGAAGAGGAACACGATCTCGCAATCCGCTGGAAAAACAATGATGACCGTGGCGCCCGCAATCAGATCGCCATGGCCCACATGCGTCTCGTTATCTCAATGGCGGGAAAATTTCGTAATTTCGGTCTACCGATGAGCGACCTCGTGCAGGAGGGCTACGTCGGGCTGCTGGAGGCCGCAGCACGCTTCGAGCCCGAGCGTGATGTCCGCTTCTCCACCTATGCAAGCTGGTGGATCCGTGCATCCATCCAGGATTACATCCTTCGCAACTGGTCGATTGTCCGCGGCGGTACGAGTTCTGCTCAGAAGGCCCTTTTCTTCAATCTTCGTCGGCTGCGCGCCAAGCTCGCCAGGGGTGACACACAGCTCACTCTCCAGTCCATCCACCAGGAAATCGCCGCCGCTCTCGGCGTTAGCCTCTCCGACGTCCAGACGATGGATGCAAGGCTTTCAAGCAACGACGCCTCGCTTCAAGCACCCTCGGTTTCAGGCGATGCCGACAGTGCCGAGAAGATGGATTTCCTCGTCAGCGATGAGCCGCTCCCGGACGAACAGGTATCAAACATGATCGACGGCGAGCGCCGACGCAATTGGCTCGCTTCTGCCCTGAAACACCTCAATGAGCGGGAAATGAAGATCATCAGCGCCCGCAGACTCGCGGAAGACGGCGCTACGCTTGAGGAACTCGGCGCCGACCTCGGTATTTCCAAGGAGCGCGTCCGGCAAATCGAAAGCCGGGCAATGGAAAAACTCCGCAGCGCGCTGGTCAGCGCTGACCCCTATATGGCCGCATCGGCCTGAAAGAGCTTACTCCCCCAGTGATGGAACTGGCCCGGTGAAAGCCGGGCCTCTTTTTATTCAGCGATAATCTTGACGCGGTCGCCCGGAGAAACGGAAGCACCCGTCGGCAAGGCGTTGATAAGCTTGAAGAGATCAAGCTTTCGATCCGTGCCCATCATCCGCGCAGCAAGCGTCGTGATATTTTCGCCCGGTCGTACTTTGACTACCCTGACGCGCAAAGGCTTCAGCGACGCAGTCTCCTCCGGCGTCATTCGGCGGAAGCTTGCCCGCAATACGTCGGCCGTCTGCTGCAGCGTCGGACTCCCCTTCGGCACGGCCGTCAGGAACCGGAAGATCTGCGCATTGTTGCGGATAACGGTGACGTCGAAGTCCCAGCGATCTGCACTCGCTCGCGCCGTTGCGGCTTCCATCCCGTTGACCGTGACCTGCTGGATGGTGGACGGATCAAGGCCGGTAACCCAGCCGCTGGAGATATAGTTGGTCAGGCTCTGGCTCTGATTATCCGCGACGCCATCGAAACGGATCGCGACATCACCCGGGCCGGTCGCCATGACCGCCTCGACCTTGTTGTCGATCTTGAAATCAGGTGGTACGTCGAAGCGGATACCAAGCCCGCCATGCAGGAAGGTCTGACCGCGGACATAGCCTTCCTCCGGGCTGTCACCGTAAAGCAGGCCGTCGATTCCATCGAGATAATAGTCCCTGCCCGTGTCACCAACCTTGCCTTCCTGGCCAAACGCACGGGCATGGTCGCGCGCAAGTTCGATGCGCTGCGCCGAATTCGGGTGGCTGGACAGGAAGTCGAGGCTCTGATCCGCCTCGGGATCGACCGACATGAAGCGGCTGTAGGCGGCCATCGAATCCAAGAACCGCGCAGCCGCATAAGGATCGTAGCCCGCTTCACCGAGCATGCGCACGCCGATCACGTCCGCCTGCAGTTCCTGTTGCCGCGAAAAAGCAGCCAATCGGAGCTTGCCGCGTGCCAGGGCCTGCTTTCCGGCAATATCGCTGGACAGCACCTCGGCCACGACGCGGCTGGCGATGACCTCAGCTTCCTCGCGCTTCTGCCGTTCGATGCCATGATTTGCTGTGACATGGCCCATCTCATGCGAGAGGACCGCAGCGACCTCGGAAGCGTCGTTGGCAAGCGCCAGCAAGCCGCGCGTTACATAGAGATAGCCGCCGGGCAGTGCAAAGGCGTTGATGGCCGGCGAGTTCAGGATAGTGATGCGATAGGACTGGCTGGGATTCTCGGAAACAGCCGTCAGTGCGCCCGCGATGCGGGCAACTAGGCGTTCGGTCTTTGCATCGTTGTACTCACCGCCATAGCTCGCAACGATACGTGGATGCTCACGGGCGCCCATGGCAGCGCGCGGATCGTTCTTCTGCACTTCATCGACGATCTGCGGACTGGAGGACGGTGCAACGCTCGGCTGGTAGGATTGTTCAAGGATGGACTGGCAGCCGTACAGCGCCACGCTCGTTGCACACACGAACGACACTCGTCGCGCCAGACGGCACGCAGACGAGAGCACATCACTGGAAGGCGCGGGGAATTTCCACGTCGTCATGCTGTCCAGTCTGGCTCTCCAAGTCATCTTGCTTGTCGGCCGGTCCGCTTCCGCGACCCGGTCGGTCTCATGGTGATTCAACAGGCGTCCGTCCCCGCTCTTGCACTGCACAATCGGGGACACAAGTCTTTGCTGTAACTGATTTCCGCATCGGTTGCATAGCGAGACTCTGACTAAATGTGGCGCCGTTGTATTTTAGCAAGCCTAACGTGCTTTGGAGTTTCCTCGGTCGCCTCAAATTATGGCGAAAGTGCCGTTGCGACCGCCAGATTCGTCAACTATGGAGAAATTGCGTCAATCCAGCGTGATCCTCGTGGCCCAGAAACTCATCAATCGGAGCCGCCACGACGATCCTGCCGTCCTCGATAAAAAGGCCGAAATCTGCGATGCGTTTGACTTCATCCGGATCATGAGAAACGACGACGACGGTATTGCCGGTCTCGCGATGCATATCGAGCAGCAGCGCTGCCATTCCAATTCGCAAGCCGGGGTCAAGTGCCGCGAATGGCTCGTCAAGTAGGAGCACCGGACGATTGCGAACAAGCGCGCGCGCGAAGGCCACCCGTTGTCGCTCCCCGCCGGATAGCGTCCCCGGCATTCTCCGCTCGAAACCGGCGAGCCCCACCTTTTCAAGCGAAGACGTGATCGATCGGCGATCGGCAGTCGAGAGTTTCATCGCTGGCTCAATACCCAGGCCAATGTTGGTGAAAATATCGAGATGCGCAAACAGATTGTTGTCCTGAAAGATGAGGGAGACGGGTCGTCGCGCAGGGTACTCGTCGGTCACATCTTTTCCCGCGATCAGAACGCGCCCTTGGGCAGCCGTGTCGAAGCCGGCGAGCAAATTCAGGAAGGTCGACTTGCCGGCTCCGGACGCACCCGTCACGGCAATCACGGCGCCGGCGGGAAGACGGCAATCGAAGTGAAAGTCTTGCGTGCCAAGTTGGAGGCCGACATCGTGCACTTCGATCGCGAACTGAGGATCACCCATGGACAGCCACCTCCCGGCGCGCGGGGCCCATAGTGCCGGCGATCGTGAGCAGCAGGCAGACGATGCCAAGGATCAATGCCAGCCCATCCGCATCGTTCGTCCGATAGCTACCCATGCGGCTATAGACGAGCCAAGGCAACGTGACGAAACTGTCCGAGCCGAACAGCGCGACGGCGCCGAGATCGCCGAGCGACAGCGCCATTGCAAACGAAAATGCCGTGAGCACCGGCTTGAACAGGGCTGGCATATCGATCAGACGTAGTTGCACCCAACCCATGATACCGAGGCTCGCCGCAAGTTTTTGTGTGCGGCGCTTATGAACGATGAACGCCGGCTCGAGGACACGCATCACAAAGGGCAAAGACATCAAGGCGTTGATGGCGACAATCAGCAGCGGAGCGACGGCGCTCACGTCGCCGAAACCTCTCAGCGCAAGGAACCAGCCCGTCGCAAGGACGATCGGCGGCACGAGCAACACCAATGACGACGCGCCACCCATGGCGGCAAAGAACGCTCCTGCGCCCGTAGCCCCGGAGCGCCGGAGAAGCGCCGCCCGGCGCGCACTCACCAACGTCATCGAGATCAGCAAGGCGAGGATGGCCGCAGAGATCGAAATGGCAAGGCTGGTTGCAGCCGACTGCCAGAAGATGCGTTCGCGCAGGAGCTTCATGAGATCAGACCGAAGGCCAGCCAGAAGCACCGACATCAAAGGTAGACCGAGGAACAGGGCGGCGAGCAGTAGGACGCCGCCATCCGCAAGCCGTGCACCCGGCAACCCGCCATCCGGCCGCCTGAGAGCCTTGCCGGCCGTCATCCCCTCATCCCCAGGCGCAGGAAGAAACGACAGCGCCCCAAGGATCACCGATGTAAGGACAATTTGCAGTAGGGAAAGAACGACGGCCCGGCCAGGGTCGAAATCAAAACGCAGCGATTGATAGATGGCAACCTCGACGGTCGTCGCGGCTGGCCCACCACCCAGCGTCAGCACCAGCGTGAAACTCGTGGCGCACAGCATGAAGATCAGACCGGCGATACCGGGAATGACCGAACGCAGAACCGGCCATTCAATGAAGCGGAAAATCGAGCCAGGCCGCATGCCGAGACCACTCGCCATCAACCAGTATTCCGCTGGCACGCGCTCTAATGCCGCCAGCATCAAGCGGCAAGCCAGCGGCATGTTAAAGAAGATATGCGCCAACAGGATCCCGGAAAGCCCGTAGATGCTGATCGGTTCCGCCATGCCGAGCTTGAGCAGCAGCGCGTTCATAAGGCCCTGCCGCCCCCAGATACCGACCAACCCGAGCGCCCCGATCAGAACAGGCAGGCCCATCGGCACAGCCATCAGCCGAATGATCCACATGCGTCCGGGGAAATGCTGCTGGCGCGCCAAGGCCTGAGCGACGGGAATCGCAAAAGCGATCGATAGCAGCGTCGAGAGCAAGGCCTGCAGCAAGGTGAAACGCAGGACCCGCAGGATGTACGGTTCAAGCACCGCCGCCAGAATGGACGAAGCACCGCTCGAGAGAAGCAAGGCGAAGACCGCAAGGCCGACGAAAACGGCAATGCCGGCAAGGCTTAGCGCCCCGCCCAACATCACCCGCCGCATCTCCGCCTTGGTCAAAAGCATCAATTCATGCTCATGGCAGCCAGCCACTCATCGATCCAGGCTTTGCGGTTCTCCGCGACTTCCTCCGAGCTCATCAGAAAGGTCTTTGACGGATTCACGAGCTTGCCGAACGCATCGGGCAGCGGTTGCGACGTCGCCGAAACCGGCATCATCCAGTTGTTGGTCGGAATGGTATCCTGGAAGCCCGGCGTCACCATGAATTTCAGGAAATCGCGCGCAAGCTCTTTGTCCGGCGCATTCTTAAGCAGGCCCGCCACTTCGATCTGTATGTAGTGGCCCTCTGAGAATGCAGCCGCCTGATAGCGGTCCGTATTTTCCGCAACCATGTGGTAGGCAGGCGAGGTCGTGTAGGAGAACACCATCGGCGCCTCACCCTTGGTGAAAAGTCCATAAGCCTCGGACCAGCCGGGCGTTACCGTCAACACCCGCTTTTTGAGTTTTGCCCAAGCCTCAGGCGCCTTATCGCCGTAGACGGACTTTACCCACAGCAAGAGACCGAGCCCGGGTGTCGAGGTGCGCGGGTCCTCAATGACGATCTTTTGCGAAGGGTCTCCTTCGACCAGATCCTTCATGCTCTGCGGCGGATTTTTGATCGTCCGGGTGTCGTAGATGACGGCGAAGTGGCCATAATCATAGGGCACGAATACATCGTCCTTGTAGTCCCCGGGCACTTTGAGTGCACTGACGTCGACACCACTCGCATCGAACAGGCCGGTTGCCTTCGCTTCCGTGGTCAGGTTCGTGTCCAGGCCGAGCACGACATCTGCCTTCGTACCAGTGCCTTCGAGCTTGAGGCGCGACAACAGCGCCACGCCATCAGCCACACTGACGAAATTGACGCTGCAGCCGCAGGTCTTCTCGAATGCTTCCTTGACCTTCGGCCCCGGACCCCATTCCGATGTGAAGCTCTCATAGGTGTATACGGTGAGCGTCTTGTCTGCCGCCCGCGCGCCTGGGCCGGCAAGGCCGACAGTCGCGACAAAGGCCGTGGCAAACAGCAAACAGCTTGTGAATTTGAACATGGCACCTCTCCTCTGGTTTGCTTGAAGGGGAAAAGGGCGGTGCCAGATGTCACGCGTCTAATCCCTCCGCCGGTGTTAGCCGGATCAGGTTCCGCGGGTTGGCTTTCAGCCTCTCAGCCGCGCACCGAATGGGCACGGGCACCCCGTTAGAGCGTTTGCAGATGTATCGCCACGCTTGGTGTCTTGCAAGTGGCGGCCTTAGCCCGCCACTGGCATTTATTCCGCTGCTTCGGTGCTGGCTGCCGGCCGCACCTCGGCCGCGCGCGGCAGCTGCGTCGGTTTCAGCATCAAGGCGGCGCAAAGGCCAATGAGCGCGATCGCGCAGGACGCCATGAAAAGCGGTGTGAACGCATTGGCATAGGCGTCGGCCACCGCCTGACGTGTCGACTCCGGCAAAGCCACCAGCATTTTCGGCGTCAGCTGCTCGATGTCAGTTACGCCGGGAATGGACAGTCCCGTCTTGCCGAGCTGTGAGCCAACGATCGCGCCGTAAATCGAGATAGCAATCGATGCGCCGCCCATGCGCGACAGCGTCACCGATCCCGTTGCGGCGCCGACGTCGCGCGCTGGAGCCGCATTCTGAACGCCGATGACCGGCACCTGTTGCGCAAGGCCGACGCCGAAGCCGTGGAGGGCCATCACTGCTCCGATCAGCAGGACCGGCGTTCCCGCATGAACCTGAGTGAGCAGCACGAATGCGATGGCACTGCAGGTCAGGCTTGCTACGGCAAACGGCTTGTAGCGCCCGGTGATGGAGATGATACGGCCCGCAGAAAGCGACCCGCAAACGATGCCGCCGGTCAAAAGAATGAAGAACGCGCCGGCCGCCGAGGGTGAAAGACCAGTCGTCGTCTGCAGGAACAGCGCGAAATAATTGACCATGCCGATGCCGATCGCGCCGCTCATGATCGACATAACAAGCAACAGGCTGAACGTGGAATTGCGGAACAGCGACAGCGGAACAATTGGCTCGGCGGCGCGGCGCTCGACGCGAATCCATCCGATGACTGCAGCAACGCCGAGTGCCATGATGACAAGGTTCTGCGGGGCCACCAGCGAACCGAAGAGCTGAGCGCCATCGGCAGCCAGCACGAAGCTCGCCGTCGTCCAGGCGAGCAGCAAGGCTCCGGCATAGTCGATCTTCGGACGGCGGTTCGGCTTCCGGTAAGGCAGCATGAGCACCAGACCGACAAGCACGACGAAGCCAATCGGAACGTTGACGAGGAAGATCGACCGCCAGCCGAAGAGATCGCTCATCGCACCACCGAGGACAGGCCCGATCGCACCGGATGCCATCAGCACAAGGCTGGAATAGCTTTGGTACCGCGCACGTTCGCGAGGCTCGAACAGGTCGGCGTTAACGGCGAAGATCGATACCATGATGCCGCCTCCGCCAAGCCCCTGCAACACGCGGGCTGCAATCAGCGTGTTCATGGATATGGCCAGTCCGCAGACGGCGGAGCCGATGGTGAAAATCATGAGCGCGGCCATCATCACATACTTGCGGCCGAAGAGATCGCCGAGCTTGCCGTAAAGCGGCATCACCGCGCTCACGGCGAGCAGATAGGCCGAGCCGACCCAGCTGAACCGCTCGAGGTGGCCGAACTCACCGACGATTGTCGGCAGAGCCGTTGCGACGATCTGGTTGTCGAGTGTCGCCATGAACATGGCTGCCATTAGAAAAAGGAAGAGGATGAACCGCCGACGATGATCCGTCACAAGCGGCGCCGCGGCAATTTGAGTGTCCATGAAGCGTCGTTCCAGGTGATACGTTGACTACGTTATGTGCTATTAGCATATAATTGTCAATGTCATGTTATTGACTTTGGCATATTCTCAATTGAGATGGGGCATGCTATATTTCCGGAATGAAAGAGAGCTTGACGAACCTGATCGACCCAGACGCTGCGACCGACGACCCAGGTATTCTGCGTATTGGCCAAAGCATGACCCGCATGCGCCTGATGACCGGGCGCCGACTGATCGGACGGCTCGCCATCCAGAGTGTGGCGCCCGGCCTTGAGCTGTCGCACCTTGACGTACTGGATGCCGTGCGGCGCGCGCAAGAGGCCGGTGAAGTAACAGTCGGGACGATCGCCGAGATGATGCGGATCGATCCGTCGCGCGCAAGCCGCGTCGTCGCGGATATGGTCGGACGTAATATTCTGCGGCGAAAGGCATCCCAGACCGATGCGCGGCGGATCATCGTCGTGATGACGCCACTCGGACAGCGGCTGTTGTCGGAGATACGCGCGCAGAAGCTCGCATTCGTTTCCGAGGTGGTCAAAGACTGGAAACCGGAAGAGATCGAGGCATTCGGAGAACTGTTCGAAAAGTTCATTTCCGGCTACGAGGACATCTTTCAGGCGCGCATCAAGGATGTCCCTGACGAAGCCTGAGCAGCGGCCCTTTCCCTTCCCCCCTGCTTTGCGCTATGGGCAATGCGCATGAGCCAATCCACCTTTACCATTCTGCTTGGCGGCGAGTTGCAGATAACCGATCGCTTGCGTCACGCCATCTCGGGCAGCCGTTTCATTGCCGCCGACGGGGGAATGCGTCATGCGGCTGCGCTCGGCGCCGTTCCGGAGCTCTGGGTCGGTGATTTTGATTCGACGCCCGCTGACCTCGAGGGTGCTTTTCCTGATGTGCCGAAGCAACCCTATCCCGCTACAAAGGCTTCCACCGATGGCGAGATTGCGGTCTCGGAAGCGATCGCGCGTGGGGCGAAGCGTCTTGTCCTTGCAGGCGCCCTTGCGGGCGAGCGCTCCGATCATGCCATTCAGCACCTGCTCTATGCCGTCAGCCTTGCAGAACAGGGCTATGACGTACTTCTAACGTCAGGCAGCGAGGAGGCCGTGCCACTGATTGCCGGCGCAACCGAGCTGGACCTGCCGCCTGACAGCCTCTTTTCGGTTGCCGGTTTCAGCGAACTGCGCGGCCTGACGATCGAAAACGCGCGCTACCCGCTCGCCGATTTCCATTTGCCCTTCGGCTCGTCGCGTACCATTTCCAATGTCGCGAACGGCAAGGTGCGCCTTTCGCTCGAGAGCGGCCGCGCCATTGTGCTCGCCCGCCCCTATGATCTTTCCGGAGTCTGATCTTTGGCGCCTCCCATTCTGAAACTCGATGACATCTTTCTCAGCTTCGGTGGCACACCATTGCTTGCCGGCGCCGCCCTGCAAGTGGAGCCCGGAGACAAGATCTGTCTCGTCGGTCGCAACGGCTCCGGGAAGTCGACACTGCTGAAAATCTCCGCCGGCCTCGTCGAAGCGCAGTCGGGTGAGGTCTTCCGTCACCCGTCCTCGACCGTCCGCTATCTGGAACAGGCCCCTGATTTCGCGGGCTTCAGTACCGTGCAGGCCTATGCCGAGGCTGGACTTGGTCCTGGTGACGACCACTACCGCGTGACTTATCTCCTCTCGCATCTCGGGCTGACCGGCGAGGAAGACCCCAAAAACCTCTCAGGCGGCGAAGCGCGCCGCGCCGCGCTCGCGCGTGTGCTTGCACCGGAGCCCGATATCCTGCTCCTCGACGAGCCTACCAACCATCTCGATCTGCCGACCATCGAGTGGCTGGAAGGAGAACTGCAGAAGAGCCGCAGTGCGCTCGTCCTGATTTCCCACGACCGGCGCTTCCTCGAGAGGGTCTCGACCGCAACCGTCTGGCTGGACCGCGGCACCTCGCGCCGGCTCGACAGGGGCTTTGCGCATTTCGAAGCCTGGCGCGACCAGGTGCTGGAAGCGGAAGAGCTCGAACAGCATAAGCTCGGCAAGGCGATCGAGCGCGAAGAACACTGGCTGCGTTACGGCGTCACGGCACGACGCAAGCGCAACATGCGCCGCCTCGGCGAGCTGCAAACCATGCGTTCGCAATATCGCGGCCACAAAGGCCCGCAGGGCACCGTGCAGGCAACAGTTTCCGACGCGCAGGAATCCGGCAAGCTCGTCATCGAAGCCGACAAGATCACGAAGACTTTCGGCGACCGGCCGATCGTCGCTCCCTTCTCCATTCGCGTGCATCGCGGTGATTGCATCGGCCTCGTCGGCCCGAACGGTGCCGGCAAGACAACGCTCCTGAAGATGTTGACCGGACAGCTCGCGCCGGACAGCGGCACGATCAAGCTCGGAACCAATCTGGAAATCGCGACGCTGGATCAGAAGCGCGAAGACCTCAATCCGGACGAAACGCTCGCCCATTACCTGACGGATGGCCGCGGTGAGAACTTGCTCGTCAACGGTGAACAGAGGCACGTGACGGGTTACATGAAGGAGTTCCTGTTCCAGCCTGAACAGGCGCGCACGCCGATCAGGAACCTTTCTGGCGGCGAGCGCGCGCGGCTCATGCTGGCCCGCATTATGTCGCGTCCGGCAAACCTGTTGATCCTCGACGAACCGACCAACGATCTGGATATAGAGACATTGGATCTGCTGCAGGAAATCGTTGCGGGCTTCCCCGGCACCGTCATCCTCGTCAGCCACGACCGCGACTTCCTCGACCGCACTGTGAGGTCGACGATTGCGCCGGCCGTCCCGGATGCGCCTGACGGGCGCTGGATCGAATATGCGGGCGGCTATTCGGATATGCTTGCGCAGCGAAAGGGCGCCGTCGAGGAGCGGAGGAAGGCCGAAAAGGCGGCGGAACGATCGAAGCAGCAGGAAGCAGCAGATTCCGCCGAGACGGCGAAAGGAAAGGGCAAGCTTTCCTACAAGCAGAAGTTCGCGCTCGAACATCTCCCGAAGGAAATGGCCAAGGCCGAAACCGAGATCGCCAAACGCGAGGAGCGGATGGCGGACCCCGGCTTGTTCACCAAGGACCCCACCACATTCAACCGTCTGGCGGCCGAGATGGAGAAGCTCCGGGACAGTCTGACGAAAATGGAAGAGGAATGGCTGGAGCTTGAGATGCTGCGGGAGGAATTGGAGGGCTGAGGCACCCCTCGCGCCCGCTCAATCCGACCTGTCTCTGCCGCGCGAACTGGCTTTCACGTTTCATTGATTCGTCAGCGTTCGACCGGCAGGACTAAGCTGCGCCCCGTATCCGCAGCTTGCACGACGGCAAGGAAAGCAGACTATGCCACACAATCTTAAAGCATCTACCGCGCTCGTCTGGGCCGCGGGTTTCCTCGTTATTGCGTCGCACGGCGCGCTTGCCCAGGAAGCGCAGCGCGTGCGTGGCGCGATTGAAAGCCTGAGTGGCAACACGTTGGTGGTCAAAACACGCGAAGGCGCCGAGCAAACGGTGACACTGAAGCCAGACTGGAAGGTTCGCGGCATCAAGAAAGCCTCCGTCGAAGACATCAAGCCGGGCGATTTCGTTGGCGTTGCATCGCTGCCGAAAGCTGATGGCGGCGACGGCGCTCTTGAAGTGCTGATCTTTCCGGCCGCCATGAAGGGAACCGGAGAAGGCAGTCGCCCTTGGGACCTGAAGCCAAACAGCACGATGACCAACGCGACCGTCGCCAAGGCCGTGAAGGCGGTCGATGGCCACACGATCACGCTCACCTATCAGGGCAAGGAAAAGACGATATCCATCGCCGACGATACACCGATCGTCACCTTCGCCCCTGCCGGAAAGTCAGACCTTGTTGCAGGAGCGCACGTGATCGTGATGGGTGAAAGAGCACCTGATGGCACAGTGTCCGCCACAAACGTCACGGTCGGCACGAACGGGGTCGTCCCGCCGATGTAGGCGATCAGAGTGCTGGTGCGGGCGCGTTCGGCGCTTTTGCCACTACCTTCACTTCAGGCTTCGCATGCAGGGCTTCGAGATGCAGTATGCGCGGCTTGAAGGTCTCAACATAAACGTCTGACCGACCGATGTAGATCATCGCCGCGTCCGGCATGGAGGTAAGTACCTCCATCATCGTGGACTGCCATTCCGGCTCCATGCCTTCCAATACTTCGTCAAACACGATCCACTTCGGTCGTACAAGAAGCAGGCGAGCAAAACCGATCGCGCGCTGCTCGTCGGAATCAAGCAGCTTGTCCCACCGCGCCCGGGTATCAAGGCGGGAAACCAGATTGTGGAGTCCTGCCTTTTCCAGTGCCGCCACGACATCGCGGTTCTGATAGGTGTCCGCAGGCTCGGGAAACGCCAGCGCTTCACGAAGTGAACCACCCGGGATGTAAGCCGATTGCGGGACGAAAAGCATGTCGTCCGTGGGCGGCAAGCCGATCTTGCCGCCACCACACGGCCAAAGTTCGGAGAGTGCAAGGAAAAGCAGCTTACGGTTCACGTTGTGATCGCCGTTGATCATGACCTTTTCACCGGCCTTAATCGTCACCGCACTCTCGTGCACGCGGAAGCCGCCGCACTGGTCGATCTCTTCGCCAATCTTGGAAGCGATCCGCACGTGCTCCAGCGTTAGTGTTCCGGGCGGGCTGCGCTCGTAGCTGATCGTGCCCCTGAGATTGATCTCGTCGCTCATAGTGGTGAGCGCCTGCCGAAAATCGGTGACACGCATCAGCGTGGCGCGCCATTCGGCGATGGGACCGAAGTTCGCGACATACCAGCGAAGGGCCGTGTTGACCTGGTTGAAAGCACCGACCGATACCATCAGTTCGCCAAACGTCAGGCCGCCGGAGAAGTATGCCGGTGCAGCGACGATGATCGGGATGACCACAACGAGCCAGCCATAGCCGGCTGACACCCAGGTGAGGTTGACGTTGGCCATCGCCACCCGCTTGATGACGGCGAGCACCGCACTGATGTCGGTATTGATACGCTGCTGCTCATTCTCCTCGCCGCGTGCCACCGTGATCGCCGGCATGTTCTCGTTGGCATGCATCAGCGCAAAGCGAAGCTCCGCCTCCTTCGAGAAGCGATCCGCGTTGAGCTTCACAAGCTTGCGGCCCACCAGCTGGCTGAGAATGGATGCGGATGCCGCATAGAAGATTGCGGCCCAGACCATATAGCCTGGAATGGAAAAAGCGTGGGTGCCGAAGCGGAAGACAAAACCGCTGGACAAATCCCATAGCACGCCGATGAAACTGATGAGCAGGATCGTCGCCTGCACCAACCCGATCATCAGGCTCGTCGTGCTTTCCGCTAGGTTGCGGGCATCTTCGTGCAAGCGCTGGTCGGGATTAACGCCGATGAGGCCGCTAGCCGAAAGCCGAAGCGCACGCTTGCGCTGGAGCCACTGGTTGACGAGATCGCGTGTCAGACCTTCACGCATGTAGAGCGCGGTCATCTGGTTTAGCCACGCCTGCACGACGTTGAGCAGCAGCAGCATGCCTGCGATCAGCGCAAAGATCTTCAGCTGATGGAAGAAACCAGGCAGATCGCGCCGCGCGATGCTGTCATAAAAGGGCGCGTTCCACTGGTTGAGGATGACGGTCGCATAAGCAGTTGCGAGAATGATGGCAATCAGCGCAGTCGCGATCACCAGGACCCTTCCGCGCACGGAGGAATGCCAGAAGGCCGAGAACATGACCCTCAAGCGATAGCCCAGGCTCAGGTCGTATCCTACTCTGTCCCGCCCTTGAATGCTTGGCCTGCCTTCGAGGTCATCTGCCATTACGCGTCCCTAGCCATCATTCTACTTCAATAAACATGGTGATTCGCTGTGTCTACCAACAGATTCTAGCAGTCATTAACGCGGCAGTGACTTCATATCGATCCCACCCCTTCGTTTGAGCAATTGATTCGCGGCGCGAGTGACGCTATTTAAGACGCTCCGTGGTGATTTGGCCGGCCGGCTTGCAGCCACGTTAAAGAAGTTGCTAAAGGGCCGCGTGCGGACCGATAGCGATATATTCGTTGTTTTGATCGAGTGACCGCAATGCCCATCAAGATCCCCGATACCTTGCCTGCGTTTGAAACCCTGGTTCAGGAAGGCGTGCGCGTGATGACCGAGACGGTGGCTATCCGTCAGGACATCCGGCCGCTGCAGATAGGGCTTCTCAACCTCATGCCGAACAAGATCAAGACGGAATTGCAGATGGCCCGCTTGGTCGGCGCCTCTCCGTTGCAGGTCGAGCTTTCGCTCATCCGCGTGGGCAACCACAAAGCAAAGAACACCTCGGAAGACCATCTTCTCGCCTTCTACCAGACGTGGGAGGAAGTGAAGCACCGCAAATTCGATGGCTTCATCACTACCGGCGCGCCGATCGAGACGCTACCCTACGAGGACGTGAACTATTGGGGCGAAATGCAGCAGATTTTCGACTGGACGGAAACCAACGTCCATTCGTCGATGAACGTCTGCTGGGGCGCGATGGCCGCGATCTACCATTTCCACGGCGTTCCCAAGTATGAACTCAAGGAGAAGGCCTTCGGCGTCTACCGACACCGGAACCTGAAACCGTCGTCTGTCTACCTGAACGGTTTCTCGGACAACTTCGAGGTTCCTGTTTCGCGCTGGACAGAGGTCCGCCGCGACGACATCGAGAAGTCGGAAAGCCTGGAGATTCTGATGGAGTCCAGCGAAATGGGTGTCTGCCTCGTGCATGAACGGAAGGGCAAGCGGCTCTATATGTTCAATCACGTGGAATATGATTCAACGTCGCTTTCCGACGAATATTTCCGCGACGTGAATGCCGGCGTGCCGATCAAGATGCCGCACAACTACTTCCCGCACAACGATCCGTCGCTGACGCCGCAAAACCGCTGGCGCAGCCACGCGCACCTGTTGTTCGGCAACTGGATCAACGAGATCTACCAGACCACACCCTACGATCTCAACGATATCGGCAAGTGTGGCTGACAGCGTTTCTTTTTTTCGGCACACCCGTTGCGGTTTGCGGCAAATGGGGGCAGGTTCGCCGCCTCAATCGAAGATATATCAGGACGGTCAGTCATGACGGAAATGTTGAAGCGAGAAGTTTTCGGGCAGACCAAGTCGGGCGAAACTGTCTATCGCGTCGAGATCAAGGGCGGCGGGCTGACGGCCAAGATCATCAGCTGGGGTGCGGTCATACAGGATCTCCGTCTCGACGGCCATGATGCACCGCTCCTGCTTGGCTTTGACGATTTCGACAGCTATCCGGCGCATTCCTCCTACTTTGGCGCAACTCCCGGGCGCTGCGCCAACCGCATCGGCGATGGCAAATTCACGCTGGATGGCAAGAGCTATCAGCTTGATCTCAATGAGAACGGCGTGACTCACCTTCATGGAGGAAGCGACAACATCGCCAAGCAGAACTGGACGATCGTCGAGCACGATGTCGACCGTGTCGTGCTGAAGATCGTCGATCCGGATGGCCGCGCCGGTTATCCCGGCAACTGCACCATCCAGGCAACCTACTGGGTGCATGGAGACGGCGAACTCTCCGTGACCTACGAGTCGACCAGTGATCAACCGACGATCGCCAACGTTTGCCAGCACGCCTATTTCAACCTCGATGGCCGCGATGACGCGCTTGGCCACGACATCATGATCGCAGCCGACAGCTACCTCGTCACGAATGAACGGCAGATCCCGACCGGCGAGGCTCGACCCGTTGCCGGAACGGCCTTCGACTTCCGTCAGATGTCACCGATGAAGCGGTTCGAGGGTAGCGAACAGGCCCTCTACGATCACAATTTCTGCCTTTCCAACGAACGCACAGCAAAGCGCTCCGTCGCGCTTGCCCGAAGCCTGAATTCGGGCGTTTCGCTGGAAGTGCGCACGACCGAGCCTGGCGTGCAGTTCTATGCGGGCTTCAAGCTCAATGTGCCTGTCCCTGGCCTCGACGGGCGCAAGTACGGCCCGTTCGCCGGCTTCTGCCTGGAAACGCAAATCTGGCCGGATGCAATCAACCACGAGGGCTTTCCCGACGCGATCCTCCGCCCGGGCGAGGTACTGCGTCAGGAAACGGACTACATCTTCTCGAAGAGCTGACGCAAACAGATCGCCCCAACCGACAAACCCTCGCAGGCTACCTGCGAGGGTTTTTTTGTTCCGAAGTCATTTTCGACTTGCGATTGGTTCTAGATAGGTTCTATCTTCAGGGCATGGATAGAACCAGTCTGATCGCCGAACTGAACAGTCGAGGCCTGCGCGACGAGGCGCTCACAGGGCCGCTTTACAAGCGGTTGGCGCAGGCTCTGACGGGCCTGATCCAGGAGGGACTGCTGAGACCTGGAACCGCGCTTCCCGGCGAGCGGGATCTTGCCGAGGCATTGAAGGTCGGACGCGTGACGGTCCGCACAGCTTATCGCGACCTGATGAACGCAGGCACACTTGAATCCCGGCATGGAAGCGGCACCTTCGTTTCCAGCAAGGTCGAACGCATGGAACAGTCGCTATGGCGGCTTTCTTCCTTCTCCGCCGACATGCGCTCACGCGGTCGCGCGCCTGCGGCTCGGATCTTGTCTCGAACCGTCAATACGCCATCTCCTGATGAAGCCTTTTTGCTTGGCCTCGGGCTTGATGAACCTGTGCTGCGCCTGGATCGTCTGCGTCTTGCCGACGGTCTGCCGCTTGCGATCGAACGTGCTGTCGTGCCGATTAAGTTCCTTGGAGAAAATGCCGGCGGAGAAGGATCTCTGTACGAGGCGCTCGCGGCGCGCGGCCACCGTCCCGTTCGAGCCCTCCAAAGGCTCACGGCTGTGACGCTCGATCCGTCGTCAGCGGCGGCGCTAGACGTGAAGGCGGGTGCGCCCGCCCTGCTGATCGAACGCGTCTCGCGCCTGGAGGACCAACGCGTCGTCGAATACACCCGTTCCCACTATCGTGGCGATGCATATGATTTTGTTGCAGAATTAAGAATCGGAGAAGACCTATGAGTGAAAGCCATTCGCTGATGTTGCAGGAAGCCGGCCAGTCGCCGGAGGTCGTCGCAACACTGCTTCAGAAAGAAAAGCCGGCCTTCGACGAAATTGCGAAGCTGTTTGCATCAGGCGCACCGACCATGGTGACGACGGCAGCGCGCGGGTCTTCCGACCATGCCGCGACCTTCTTCAAATACCTCTTCGAGATCACCTGTGGCGTGCCGGTTGCGTCGGTTGGCCCATCGATCGCGTCGGTCTATGGCGCGTCTCTACATCTGAAGGGCGGCATCCACTTCACGGTGTCGCAATCCGGCGCAAGCCCCGACATCATTGCCTTGCAGGATGCCGCAAAGCACGGTGGTGCGACGACGATTGCGGTCGTCAACGTCACCGATAGCCCGCTCGCCAAGCAGGCTGACATCGTTCTCGGCCTCAATGCAGGCCCGGAGAAGAGCGTAGCGGCGACCAAGTCCTTCATCGCCTCAGTCGCCGCGCTTTGCGGTGTCACGGCTGCCATCAGCGGCAAGCGCGATCTCCATACATCCTTGGAAAAGCTACCGGAAGCCCTCCAGGCGACCAGTGGGATTGATACGAAGGCAGCGGAGGATGTACTTTTCGAGGCCAGCTCGCTCTATACGGCCGGTCGCGGCCCCGCTTTCGCCATTGCGCTCGAGGCAGCTTTGAAAGCCAAGGAGACGGCCGGACTGCATGCAGAAGCCTTTTCGCTTGCCGAGCTGATGCATGGCCCGATGCGTCTTGTTCAGCCAGGCTTCCCGATCGTCGCCTTTACGCCTGATGATCCAGCATTCAGCAACAACGTCCAGGCGCTTGAGCGGCTGCGGAAGCTCGGCGCGACCACCGTGCCGTTCTCGGCCCAGCCGGTCTCTGGCATCAATCTGCAGGTGCCGACGACGGGCAGCGGCCTGCTCGACCCGCTCGTTTCCCTGCTCGTCTACTACCGCCTGATAGAGTCCGTTACGCGCCGCAAGGGCTTCGACCCTGACAAGCCAGCCAACCTGCTCAAGGTCACGGAGACGATGTGATGGTTCGCAAAATCTTCTCCGGCGCGCGGATCTTCGACGGTCAGCGCTTCCACGACGACAAGGCGCTCATAGTCTCGGACGGGCGTGTCGAGAGCATTGCGTCGACAAGCGAACTGCCAGAGGGCGAGCATACGCGCTTGGAAGGTGGCGTGCTTTCGGCAGGCTTCATCGATGCGCAGGTGAATGGCGGTGGCGGCCGAATGCTCAACGACGAGCCATCGGCAGCCTCCATGTACATGATTGCCGATGGTCATCGACCCTATGGCACGACTGCATTGCTGCCGACGCTGATCACCGATACGGCGGACGCGACCGCCGCGGCGATCGAGGCGGCCAAGGAGACCGTCAAGACGAACCGCGGCGTAGCTGGCCTCCATCTCGAAGGTCCGCATCTGGCGCCGGCCCGCAAGGGAGCCCACCTTGCTGAACTCATGCGGCCAGTCGAGGATAAGGACGTTAAAGCGTTCATTGCGGCCAAGGAAGCGATCGGCACACTGCTGGTAACGATGGCGGCCGAACAGGTCACCGCAAAACAGGTACGCGAACTCAGTGAAGCCGGTGTCACCGTTAGCATAGGCCATTCCGATTGCACCAGCGAGGCCGCGGAGGCACGCTTCGACGCTGGCGCGCGTGGCGTCACCCACCTTTTCAACGCCATGAGCCAGCTCGGCCATCGTTCACCTGGCCTCGTCGGCGCGGCCATCGATCATCCTTCGGTCTGGTGCGGCATCATCGCCGACGGCCATCATGTTGACCAGAAGGCGCTTCGGACCGCTCTTCGTGCAAAGCGGGGCGAGGGCAAGCTCTTTTTCGTCACCGACGCGATGTCGCTGGTTGGATCGGAGCAAGATTCCTTCACGCTGAATGGCCGGACCGTCCGACGCGAGAGAGGTGGCTTCTGTTCGAAGCTGGTCCTATCCGACGGCACGCTTGCCGGTTCCGACGTCGATATGGCGTCGACCATCCGCTATGGCGTTACCTATCTGGAACTGCCGCTCGCAGAGGCCCTTCGCATGGCGACGCTCTACCCGGCGCGCTTCCTGCGCCTTGAAGACCACGGCCACCTTTCGCCGGGTGCCCGAGCCGATCTGGTGCATCTGACCGATGCTCTCAAGGTCACTCGGACCTTCATCAGCGGCGAAGCGGCCTAGAAATCGAGGACGTGATGACAGCGATCACCGATGCTTACTTCTCCAATCTGATTGGCCGACTCGAGACTTTGAAGACGGAGCTTGCCGAACCCATGGCTTTGGCGGCCAATGCGATCCTAGAAGCCGCACGCAATGACAAGCGGGTCTATGTGTTCGGCACCGGACACTCGCACATGCTGGCCGAAGAGGTGCACTATCGGGCAGGTGGCCTCGCTTTCACCGTTCCGGTTCTCGTTGGCTCCGCGATGCTGCACGAGGGCGCGGTGATCAGCTCCGTCTATGAGCGGACAGAAGGATTGGTGCGGCCGGTGCTGGAGCGCTATGGCATGCAGCCGGGCGATGTCATCATCATCGCGTCGAACTCCGGCGTGAATGCAGCGCCGATCGAAGCCGCCGATTATGGCCGCGAGATCGGTGCCAAAGTGATCGCGATCACATCGGTCTCCTATTCGAGTGCGGTTGCCAACGGCCGACGTCGCCTTGCGGACATCGCCGACATCGTGTTGGACAACGGTCTTCCTCCCGGCGATGCGGTGATCGGGCTCCCAGGTACGGAGCTGAAAGTCGGTCCGGTTTCGACCGCTATCGGTGCAACCGTCCTCAACGCCATCTTCGCTGACGTCGCTTTGGAGCTGTCGAAAGGCGGCGACGCGCCGATTTATCTCAGTGCCAACATGCCTGGCGCTGCCGCGGTGAACCAGCGGCTGGTGACGAAATATCGGCCGCGTAATCCCCATCTTTGAGCGCGCGCGATGCCCGATTGTCAACGCCACGCTGACAGTCGGTCGCCAAAGTCCAATCTACCGGACCGTGAAGGTGAGGCGCATATTTCTTTCAAGAACAGCGGCGAGGCGATGTCCCGCCGGCTCGGAAAGGAACGGTCCCATGACCCAGATCATCTTGAATTCAGCGGTCGCCATCCTGATTGCGGCGGCCTTCGTAACGACGGCCACCGCCGCTCTTCGCGGCGAAGACCGCGCAATGCAGAAAGTGCCGGTCAGCGCTAAAGCAAAGCGCCACCCAAAGGGCTGAAAGACAGCCAAATAATTCCTCAAATCGGCCCCAATATCGACACCGGGTTGAACGACCAATGCGTCATGGGGAATCCGGAGTGCAGGGCAATGACGAGAATTATTGGTGCAGCCGCAATACTGACCATCGCCATGGCGGCCTATGCGGCATACTTGAATCCATACGATACGCGCAGCCAGCAAGGCCGCTATTCGCAGCAGATCGAGAGCCACGATAACGGCCTTACGGCGTCCATCCGCTAAACGAACAACTGACCGCCATTGGCGCTTAGCGTCGATCCGGTGATGAAACCTGCGTCGTCGGAAACCAGGAAGACGACGCAGCGCGCAACCTCCTCCGGCTCACCGAGACGGCCAACCGGAATCTGCGGAATGATCCGCTCGTTCAGCACTTTCTCCGGCACGGCAAGGACCATTTCCGTACCGATATAGCCTGGGCATATCGCGTTCACGGTGATGTTCTTGGCAGCACCTTCTTGCGCAAGTGCCTTGGTGAAGCCGAGGTCTCCGGCCTTGGCAGCCGAATAGTTCGCCTGCCCCATCTGGCCCTTTTGGCCGTTGATCGAAGAGATGTTGACGATCCGCCCGTAGCTTCTATCGCGCATGCCCCCCCAGACCTGGTGCGTCATGTTGAAGAGGCCGGTGAGGTTGGTATTGACGACCTCGTGCCACTGCTGCTGCGTCATCTTGTGGAACATCGCGTCTCGCGTGATGCCAGCATTGTTGACAAGGACATCGATCGGACCCAGTTCGGCCTCGACCTTCGCGATGCCCTCGCCGCATGATGCGTAGTCGGAAACATCCCATTTGAAGACGGGAATGCCTGTAGCGCCATGAAAGGCATTCGCCTTTTCGTCGTTGCCCGCGTAGTTGGCGGCAACCGTATAGCCCGCATTCTTCAGCGCGACGGAAATCGCGGCGCCAATACCGCGGGTACCACCAGTGACAACAGCCACCCTGCTCATGTTCCGCTCCCTTGTTTGAAGGCCCCGCTATGCTGCGGGGCTCAGGTTATGGTTGGATTGCCTGCTATTCAAAGAGTTTCAAAGCACATCGCAACGCCCATGCCGCCACCGATGCACAGCGTCGCCAGCCCCTTCTTGGCGCCACGGCGCTTCATCTCGAAAAGGAGCGTGTTGAGCACCCGCGCGCCGGACGCGCCGATCGGATGGCCGATCGCAATCGCACCACCGTTGACGTTGACAATCGAAGGATCCCAGCCGAGGTCCTTGTTGACGGCACAGGCCTGCGCGGCAAAGGCTTCGTTCGCTTCGACGAGATCGAGATCGCCGACGGACCAGCCGGCCTTCTCCAGCGCCTTGCGCGATGCCGGGATCGGGCCCGTTCCCATGACCTGCGGATCAACGCCCGCCGTCGCCCAGGAGACAATGCGGACGAGCGGCTGAATACCACGACGAGAGGCTTCAGCTTCGGTCATCAGCACGGCCGCGGCGGCGCCATCGTTCAAGCCGGAGGCATTCGCTGCGGTAACCGTGCCGTCCTTGTCGAAGGCAGGACGCAATTTGGCCATCGAGTCCAACGTCGCGCCGTGACGGATGTATTCGTCGGCATCGACCGTCACGTCGCCCTTTCGTGTCTGGATGACGAAGGGAATGATCTCATCGGCGAAACGTCCAGCCTTCTGCGCGGCTTCCGCCTTGTTCTGCGATGCGACCGCGAATCGGTCCTGCTCCTCGCGGGAGAGCTGCCACTGACGCGCAATGTTTTCGGCGGTAATGCCCATGTGGTAGCCATAGAAAGCGTCTGTCAGGCCGTCCTTGATCATGGTGTCGACCATTTTCATGTCGCCCATTTTGACGCCGCCGCGCAGATGTGCAGCGTGCGGCGCCATCGACATCGACTCCTGACCGCCCGCGACGATGATCTTTGCGTCACCGAGCGCAATCTGCTGCATGCCAAGCGCCACGGCGCGAAGACCCGAACCGCAGAGCTGATTGACGCCCCACGCGGTCGCCTCCTTGGGGACGCCCGCCTTCATGGCCGCCTGCCGGGCCGGGTTCTGGCCTTCGCCGGCCGGCAGAACCTGGCCGAGAATGACTTCATCGACTTCACCGGCCTCGACGCCTGCACGCTCCAGCGCGCCCTTGACCGCAGCCGCGCCCAGTTCATGGGCCGGAACGGTGGCGAAGGCGCCGTTAAATGAGCCAACGGCAGTGCGGCCTGCACTAGCGATGACGATGGATGAACCCGACATGACGATCTCCTCGTTAACTCCACCAGATTAGAGGAAACTGACAAAGCTTCAACGCCGAGTCAAACGACAAGACTCTACCATTCAATTTTAGGGATTGCTTACGCTGGGGCAAATTATCTCTGCCGTAAAAGGGGTTGCCGCATCGCACAAAGAGATTGTCACTGGGCTTCGTTTGCGTCTACATTCCTCGATGGAGGAATTTCCATAACAATCAGACGGGCTTCGGGAGACTGATATGGCGAAGAATGACGGGCAGATCGTAATCAAGAAATACGCCAATCGCCGCCTCTACAATACAGGCACCAGCACTTATGTGACGTTGGAAGACCTGGCGGAGATGGTGAAGAAGGGTGAGGATTTTACGGTCCAGGATGCAAAGAGCGGCGACGACATTACCCACTCGGTACTGACGCAAATCATTTTCGAACAGGAATCCAAGACGGGCAACACGCTGCTGCCGATCTCGTTCCTCCGCCAGCTGATTACCTACTACGGCGACCAGATGCAGATGGTCGTTCCGAGCTTCCTGGAACATTCCATGCGCGCCTTTACTGAACAGCAGGCACAGATGCGCGAGCAGGTGACGCGCGCTTTCGGCGAAACGCCGATCGGCAAAAACCTGCAACTGCCGATGCAAATGGTCGAAGACCAGGTCCGTCGCAACACCGAGATGTTCCAGCAAGCCATGCAGATGTTTTCGCCGTTCATGACGCCACCAGCCAAGGAAAGCCGCAAGGCGGAAGCAAAGGACATCGATGAGCTGAAGGAACAGCTGCGCGCACTTCAGAGCAAACTCGACAATCTCTAAGCTTCAGAGCCCGATCGAAACATCGCGCCCGGCGGTGCGAATAGATACGGCAAAGCCGCCAATCACATCGATCAACGCAATCGTCATCAGGATGAAGAAAACCTGGGTGGCCGCATCCTGGACGAGAAGAAACTCGACCAGGAAGGCTATGAAGACGAGCATCGACAGCATGTGATTGGTTAGGCTACCGTCATTGCGCGTCGCCTTTAGTATCTCGAAGAACAGGACCGCAAGCGCGACGACGATAAAGAGGTCGCCGAGCGCCATGCTCCACATAGCTCCCGAAATCATCGACAAAACGATGACGTCGTTCTGCAGCGAGGGAAGCCCACCACTGCCCATAAAGCCCAGCATCGACATATTGTAAAGAATGAATGGAATAATCATCAGTGGCACGGCATTGAACATATGGCACAGCTCCCCCTCAGCCGGAGAATAGTGCCGTAAACAGCCGCATCACTTCAAGATATCATAAGAATGTATTTGCCGCGGGAAAAAGCAAAAGGCCGGCACTGGGCCGACCTCGCAAGTCCTACTCAGGCAAAACGCAAGTGTATTATGCGCTTTCCTTCGGCGTCAGAACCTGACGGCCGCGATACATACCGGTCTTCAGATCGATATGGTGCGGACGACGCAGTTCGCCGGAGTTCTTGTCTTCAACGTAGGTCGGAGCCTTCAGTGCGTCTGCAGAGCGGCGCATACCGCGCTTGGACGGGCTCGTTTTTCTCTTCGGTACAGCCATTTCTCTTACTCCACTTCACGGGCAAACACATCCAACGGCCAGACTGGCGGCCGAAACGACGTATCGCGATTTCGGAAATTTTGCGCGCTTATACATGCCTTGAGGGGGCTTGACCAGTCCCCAAGATTATTTTTTGGAATTCTGGCGATTCAAGAGTCAGACCTCGTCCTCCTCGACAATCCAGGGCTCGGACCGCGCTGCCTCTTCCCACTTCATCCAGGCCGGATGCGCCTTGACGGCGGCGATATAGCTCAGAGTGTCGCTGGCAGAAACTAGGTCGTAGACATCGAAGCGGCTGACAACAGGTGCGAACATGGCATCGGCGCCCGAAAAAGCGCCGAAAAGGAACGGCCCACCCGAATGAGCGCGCAAGTCACGCCAAATCGTCTCGATGCGGGCGACGTCGGCCATGACGCCGTCGGCGAGCGCAATCTTGCCCTTCGGCCGCCGGATATTCATCGGGCAAGCGCCGCGCAAGGCCCCGAAACCCGACAGCATCTCCATGGAAACGGCTCGCGCCACGGCTCGCTTGTCACGCTGCTTTGGCCAGATTCCGGCTTCCGGAAAAAGTTCGGCAACATACTCGATGATCGCCAACGACTGCCAGACACGAACGTCGCCGTGCTGGAGCACCGGCACCTGACCCGTTGGCGAGAACTCCTTGAAGTGCGGATTGCCCGCCGCGAAATCGAAGGGGACAAGCAGTTCCTCGAACGGAATACCCGCGGCCGTCATGGCGATCCACGGCCGAAGCGACCACGACGAATAGTTCTTGTTGCCGATATAGAGCGTCAGCCTGTCCAAGAGGGTCTCCCTTTTACGCTTCGGGCGCGAACACAAGCCGCTCCTCGAAATGGTTCATATCGTCGAAAGTGCAGAAGGCGGGCGGCCTCAACGCTATGACGGGCGCGTTTTCGCGCAGCGTGGCGAGCGCGCGGTCGAGCATAGCCTGCCATGCCGGAAGTGCTGCTTCCTGTAGGCGTACGATTGGGTAGCAGAATGTGATATGGAACTCATAGGTATCATGATCCGGATGTCGGTAGCCGAACACATCGGCGAAAGCGTCACGCCATTCCTTCACAACGCGCCGATCCGCAGCCGTAGCACCGTTCACGGTAAGCCCGACCGGCGTCACTTCGGTAACGTCAACATCGAAGGAGCCGAGCGGCTCGAAGGATTGCAACCGATCCAGATAAATCTCGCTCATGCGCTCGATCCCGGTATCAAGCGCCACATCCTGCGGCCAATAAGGCAGCTGGCGGCGATACTCGATAATGCCCTGAAACAGCGTCATATGCAGGCTGGAGATCGGCGTGAAGGCAAACTGCGATGTTTCCGGCATCTCTAGAAAGCTCTGGCGCGCCTCAATGATCGATTGCTGTGACGGTGATCCCTCGATCAGATGGCAGACGACGGTATTGCCCGGCTCGCGCAGAAACGTACCGGCTGCGTCATAGCGGGTCCCGAAATGACGTGGTGGAGTACGGTTATGGGTCGCGGAATAGGTGAGAAGCGCGGGCGAAAAGGCAGAAATCATCGCTGGCAGTCCAGTCGTTGGTGGCGGGGATTTCCGTCCATACTTTTAAAGCACGAATGCCAGATGACACTCATGAACACCAACGACTTATTCCAATATCAATCATAAATGCATCTGATGTAATCGCCCGAACCGCGCGCGCGCCGCTCGATGAGACTGGCAAGTCGTCGCAGCCCCCGCCCGGGCTTGCCGGCATTACGATCGAAGGGGTTGGGAAGCGACACGGCGAGTAGGGCGGCTTGCCGGCTGGTCAGCTTCGATGCCGGTACCTTGAAATGGTGACGTGCCGCAGCCTCGATGCCATAGATGCCCGGCCCCCATTCTGCAATGTTGAGGTAGATCTCCATCAGGCGCCGCTTTGACCAGATAAAGTCTGCCGTCACAGCCAATGGCAGTTCCAGCGCCTTGCGAACGAACGAACGGCTATTCCATAGAAACAGGTTCTTGACGGTCTGCATCGGAATCGTACTGCCGCCACGCGTGGAGTGACCGCTTAGCGTATCCTCCAGGAGCATACGCATCTCATCCCAATCGACGCCGCCATGGAAACAGTACTGCCCGTCTTCGGACATCATCACCGACTGAACAAGAACCGGCGAGATATTGTCGATTGAGACCCATTGCCGGTCATAGCCGCGCAGCAACACCAGATCACGGAGCATGAGCGTGGAAACGGGATGAATGAAGGGCAGCAGGTAAAGGACGATCAGGACATACGGAAGGATAACGAGCCCCGCCAGCGCGAGAACGATGCGCATGATCACCGGACGACCCTTAAGCCAAAGAAACGCGTGCCTGTAAAACGGCACGGTCATGCTTTCCTCTCTCTCCGGCGTTATGTCCAAATTCCCCGACCCGGTCTCTTGCCCTTCTCCTCCATAGCGTTTGCGACCTGGCATTGCCAGAGACAAAGGAAATCTTCGCCGCACCATCGACAATTCCGTTGCAAGCGGAAGCCGGCTCATGCCAAACAGCGCGCCATGGACGCAAGCTCTGAAACATTCGAAGCCAGATTGACCGCCACGGCGCGAGAGGTCGAGGCTGTACTCGATATTCTACTGTCGCCGTCCGTACTGAACGACGAAATCGCCCGGCCGGAACGGCTGCGTTCGGCCATGCACTATGCCGTCCTGAACGGCGGCAAGCGGCTGCGACCCTTCCTTGTCGTCGAAACGGCATCGTTGCTCGGCGGCGACAGGAACGCGGCACTGAGGGTGGGAGCGGCACTCGAATGCGCGCACTGTTATTCGCTCGTCCACGACGATCTGCCGGCAATGGACGACGACGACCTGCGCCGAGGCAAGCCGACCGTGCACATCGCCTATGATGAAGCGACCGCCATCCTCGCCGGTGACAGCCTGCTGACCTATGCCTTTGACATCATCGCCGCACCCGAAACGAAATTACCTGACGCGGCCAAGGTGGCTTTGACGCTGGCACTAGCGCGCGCTGCAGGCATTGGAGGCATGGCCGGCGGCCAGGCTCTCGACCTTGCCGCCGAGAAGCAGGCGCCAGACGAGCAGAGCATCGTCACGCTGCAGGCCATGAAGACGGGCGCACTCATCCGCTACGCCTGCGAAGCCGGCGCTGTCGTCGCCGGTGCTTCCCCAGAGGATCGCGCGCGATTGCGTCAGTTCGGCGAGAGGATCGGTCTCGCCTTCCAGCTCGCCGACGACATTCTCGATCTCACCTCCGATGCCGCCACCATGGGCAAGGCGACGGGCAAGGACGCTGGCCGCGGCAAAGGCACGTTGGTGGCAATGCACGGCATGGCATGGGCGGAAGCCAAGCTTGCCGAGCAGGTGCGTGAGGCACAAGCACTGCTGGCTCCCTATTCCGAGCGCAGCATCATTCTCGCGGAAGCGGCTGGCTTCATTGCCGGACGCAAGAGCTGAAAAAGCGTCACCGGGACAATATTTCCGCCAACACACGAGACACAATCTCTTGTCGATCGCCGCGAACCGCGCCTAAGAAATAGGGCCAATATTCAACCGGCCGAGTAAGAGACGCAAGATGCATGAGATCCTGACCTATCTACCGCAGATCCTGCCTGCCTACGTCGCTTATTTGATCGCCGTCATCAGCCCCGGCCCGGCAATCATGGCAATCGTGTCGACCTCTATGACGCATGGCCGAAAGGCGGGCATGACCATCTCGCTCGGCATCTTCGCCGGCTCGTTCACCTGGGCCTGCGCTGCCGCACTCGGCCTTGCAACCATCCTCCAGACCTACGCCATGGCGCTGGAGATCCTGAAGATCTTCGGCGGCCTCTATCTGCTCTACCTCGCCTACAGGGCCTTCAAGGCTGTTCGCGCCAACGATGAACTGCCGCAGACTGTCGTGCAAAAGCGCCTTACGACACCCGCCCTATTGCTGCGTGGCTACGGCATTCACGTCACCAACCCGAAAGCGATCTTCGCGTGGCTGGCGATCATCGCGCTCGGAATGCCGCAGGGCGCCCCGGCCTCTGTCGCCGGCCTGATTATCGGCATTTGCATGACAACGGGATTCATCACCTTCATGGGCTATGCAGTGCTCTTCTCGACACCGCACGCGCTGAAGATCTATCGGAGCCTGCGACTCTGGATCGAAGGTGCCATGGCAGCCTTTTACTGCTTTGCAGGTTTAAAGCTTTTGACCAGCCGAATCTGACCCAGCGCCGCGGACTACTCCGCGGCCGTCTTCTGCCCGAACCGCTTTTCGATGTAGTCGATAACAAGCGCCTCGAAGTCTGAAGCGATGTTCGGACCGCGCAGCGTCAACGCCTTCTGGCCATCGATAAAGATGGGCGCTGCTGGCGTTTCGCCGGTGCCTGGCAACGAAATGCCGATGTCGGCGTGCTTGCTTTCACCAGGCCCGTTGACGATGCAGCCCATGACCGCAACGTTCAGAGCTTCGACGCCCGGATATTTTTCGCGCCAGACCGGCATGTTTTTGCGAATGTCGTTCTGGATGTTCTGCGCCAGTTCCTGGAAGACGGTCGAGGTTGTGCGGCCGCAGCCGGGACAAGCGGCCACGACAGGGATAAACTGGCGGAAGCCCATCACCTGCAGCAGTTCCTGGGCGACCTGCACTTCGCGCGTCCGGTCACCATTCGGCTCCGGCGTCAGCGACACGCGGATGGTGTCGCCGATCCCCTGTTGCAGGACATAGCCCATGGCAGCCGACGAGGCGACGATCCCTTTGCTGCCCATCCCGGCTTCGGTAAGACCGAGGTGCAAAGCATGGTCAGAGCGCTCGGAGAGCATCGAATAGACGGCGATCAGATCCTGTACCTGGCTAACCTTGGCCGACAGGATGATCCGGTTGCGCGACAGGCCGATCTCTTCGGCCAGATTGGCCGAAATCAAAGCGGACTGCACGATCGCTTCGCGAGTCACCTGGCGCGCCGAAAGCGGCGAGCCAGCCGCGGCGTTCTGATCCATCAGCGCCGTCAGCAACTCTTGATCCAGCGAACCCCAATTCACTCCGATGCGTACCGGCTTGTCGTAGCGGATCGCCATCTCGATGATATCACCGAACTGCTTGTCCTTCTTGTCCTTGAAGCCGACGTTGCCCGGGTTGATGCGGTATTTCGCCAACGCCTCGGCACAAGCCGGATGATCGGCAAGAAGCTTGTGGCCAATATAGTGAAAATCACCGACCAGCGGCACGTCCATGCCAAGGCGCAACAGCCTCTCGCGAATCTTCGGAACCGCAGCTGCACTTTCGTCGCGGTCTACGGTGATACGGACGATCTCCGAGCCCGCCTTGAAGAGAGCCGCCACCTGGGCAACCGTTGAGTCGATATCCGCCGTGTCGGTGTTTGTCATCGACTGGACGACAACTGGCGCGCCACCGCCCACGATGACGCCGCCAACATCGACGGCGACGGATGCGCGGCGCGGTTTCGGATCAAAATCTGCAGCAGAAGACATATAGAGTTCTTGAACCCCTAAAATTCGTGTCTTTCAGGTGGATCATGCCTGCTTTGTTGTCAACCCGCCCCGCGCATCACTTTTGTTTGGAGCTGGGCTCAGTGACCGCCGCCTGAAATACCATCGGCATAGCGCGCCAGGTTCGAGAACAATAGCACGACGACAAGCAACACAGGTAGCGCCATGAAGACCACACTAAAGCCGATGTGCTCGGCGACGAAGCCGATCGCAGACGGCGCAACCAGCATGCCGGAATAGCCCATTGTGGTGACGACCGACAGGCCGATACCAGCCCTCAGGCCCGGAACATTGCCGGCAGCCGAAAAGGCGATCGGAACCATGTTTGAAATCCCGATCCCACAGAAGGCGAAGCCGAGGATCGCAATTTCCGCGTTGGGAGCAAAGGCCGCGAGGAGCATGCCTGATATGGCAAACAGCGCGCAGATCCGAAGCGTCGTCACACCGCCGAGCCGGTCACGAACAAGATCGCCGCCAAACCGCATGATCGCCATGGTGAGGGAGAAGGCCGCAAAGCCGAAGCCGGAGACGGCGACCGATGCGCCCAGTTCCTGACGCAGATAAAGCGCGCCCCAATCCAGCACGGCGCCCTCCGGAACCATGGAAAAAAGTGCCATGAGACCGAGCAGCCAGGGCAGCGGCGTGAGCGGCAGTCGCAGCTTTTCCTTCTTTTCGTCGGGGTGTGGTTGATCGGTGAGGATCATCGTCCACGCGATTGCAAGGAAGATCACAGCCAGCACGGTTGCGATCTGCGCATGCCAAAGTACGCCGAATTCGGCAATCAGCAAGCCGCCGAGACCTGCACCGATCAACCCCCCCAGGCTCCAGAAGGCATGGCACGAAGACATGATGGCGCGCCGCATCGATTGCTCGACGGCTACCGCGTTCGCATTCATGGCAACGTCCATCGCGCCGATAAAACCACCGAATAGAAAGATCGAGATTGCCCCGGTCAAGACGTTCGGCGAGACCGTCAGCGCAAGCAGGGAAGGCAACAGGCAGACCGCAGCAACCTGCGCCACACGCTTCGAGCCGTAGCGTGCGATCTGCGTTCCTGCGATCGGCATCAGCATTAGCGAACCGACGCCGAAAACCAGGATCATCAGTCCGAGTTCGAACTTGCTGAGTTGCAGGCGTTCGGCGAAATCCGGAATCTTCGGCGCCCAGCAGCCGACCAGAAAGCCGTTCATCAGGAACAGCAACGAGACTGCCACCCTGCCTCTGGTCACGAAGCCGCTTCTGGCGATCGTTGTCACATTCACTTGACTGTCCATGTCTCTTCCCAATATGCCTCGGCGACGGAACCGGTCCGCGCCCGATTTTGAACTATGTTCTCGCCGTCTCGCGAGCCACGATCGTCTTGCAGCCGCGTTCGCGATATTGCGCCAACATGGCTGGATCGGCGTTGCTTTCGACCACCAGACACGCGCAATGCGCCACAGCGAGAACGCCATGCGGCGCAGCGGTGGCAAATTTTTCTGAGGTCACCGCAACGAGGACCTTCCTGCTCCGCGATGCCGCAAAACGCTTGAACTCGGCATCCTCGAACCCGAAGGTCGTAACGCCTGCTGCCAGATCGATGCCGCAGGCGCCGAGCACGCAGAGATCGGGGGACAGCGACTCCATGTCCCGCATGGCCTTCGCACCAAGCGCTCCACCAACCTGCCGATCGAGCAGACCGCCGATAAGGATGACATTGACCAAAGGTTTTTCGAGCAGCGCGGCAGCGATCGCCGGCGCGTTCGTGGCCGCAGTCAGCGCCATGTCGGCAGGTAGCGCCGCAGCGATGGCAAGATTCGTGCTGCCGGCATCGAAGAAGACTGTCGATCCGGGCGCTATCTGCGAAACGGCAGCAAGTGCCAATGCCTGCTTGCGATCCCGCGCAACCCCCATGCGGTGGTTGAGGCTGGTGCTGGCGGGTGAAACCGGCAACGCACCGCCGTAAACGCGCTCGCAAAGGCCTGCAGCTGCCATCTCGCGAAGATCCCGACGCACGGTATCCTCGGACACGCCGAACTCCTCCGCCAGTTCGGCGGCAAGGACACGACCGTTGATCTGCAGCTTCCGCGAAATGGCGCTTTGCCGCTCCTGCATGAGAAGTTCGTTCATGTTCGTGCCGGTTTCGTCGATCTCGTCATTAATCAGGCAAGAACATGCATAAACAAATGCGATTACGCACACAAGGGCGCGCGCCATACACGTTTCGTCACGCTACGAAACAACGCCCACCGAAATCGTGAGAAATGAGAAAAATATTCGCACCTGCCGATTTTCTTTGCAGTTTTCTACGCTTCTTCTCAAATGCTTTTCTGCGATTTTCCGTGCATCGATTACATCTGGTGAACTGGAAAAGACATGAACCTCCTAAAGACCATCGCCGCCGCCGCACTGATACAGGCCGCCGCGCTCCTTCCTGCCATCGCCGGCGACAACCTCGCGGCCATCAAATCATCAGGTGTCTTGAAGATCGGCACCGAAGGAACCTATGCTCCGTTCACCTTTCATGACACGAGCGGCAAGCTGGTCGGCTTCGACGTGGAGATCGGCGAAGCGGTTGCCGCCAAGCTTGGCGTCAAGGCGGAATTCGTCGAAGGCAAATGGGACGGCCTGATCGCCGGTCTCGATGCGAAGCGCTACGACACAGTCATCAACCAAGTCGGCATCACCGAGGCGCGCAAGCAGAAGTATGACTTCTCCGAACCCTACATCGCGTCGAAGGCAGTCCTGATCGTTCGCGATGGCGACGACAGCATCAAGGGTTTTGCAGACCTCAAGGGCAAGAAGTCGGCTCAGTCGCTGACCAGCAACTTCGGTAAGCTCGCCCAGGAGGCCGGCGCCGAACTCGTCGGCACCGACGGCTTCGACCAGTCGATCCAGCTGGTGCTGACCAAGCGCGCGGACGCAACAGTCAACGACAGCCTTTCCTTCCTCGACTTCAAGAAGCACAAGCCGGAAGCTCCGGTGAAGATCGTGGCAGAGCAGGAAAATGCCGATTATTCCGGCATCATCATCCGCAAAGGCGAGCCGGAACTGCTGGAGGCGATCAACAAGGCACTGGACGACGTCAAGGCCGACGGCACCTACAAGAAGATTTCCGACAAGTACTTCGGCCAGGACGTTTCGAAGTAAGCTGAAAGCCATCAAATAGGGGCGGCACTTTTGTCGTCCCTGTTTTTACGCCGTCGGATCGACGTGATCATGCTGGCTGCGGTCAAGATTTATGCGCTGCCTCATCATGCGATCAATCCTTTTCCGCTGCCGGATCTCGGACCAGATGGCCAGGATAAGCGCTCCGACGACGATGAGCAGAACGGCGCGGAAAACCCAAAGGGCGCCGGTAGGACCAAGGAGAGCGACTATCAGGCGGCCGTTTCTCCCGCCGTCGACATCGCCGACAAGGATCAGGCCCGCAACCACCGCTGCAAGGGCGGCATACAATCCGAAAATCAAGCGATCTCTTCTCATAGTGGTGAGAGAATGTAACCGCGGGATGAAAAAAGCGCTACGCGGTCTGCTCTTGCAGGAAGTAGCCTGCGAAGGGTATCTCCCAAAGCACGCAACGATCGCGTCACTAGAACAGAAAGAACACCCGTGCCGCACTGGTTTCAACTGATGGCGGAGTCGCTTGGTCCGCTCCTCTGGGCCGGCCTGATCTTCACGATCCCGCTGACGCTCCTGTCATTCACATTCGGTCTCATCCTTGGATTGCTCACGGCAATCGCGCGGCTTTTCGCACCTGCGCCGATCGTCGCCATCGCCCGGTTCTATGTCTGGGTGATCAGGGGCACACCACTTCTGGTACAGCTCTTCGTCATCTTTTACGGCTTGCCGAGCGTCGGCATCCTGCTCGACGCGTTTCCGGCGGCGCTGATCGGCTTCACCCTCAACATCGGTGCCTACAGCTCCGAGATCATTCGCGCCGTTATCTCCTCCGTGCCGAAGGGGCAGTGGGAAGCGGCCTATTCGATTGGCATGAGCTGGCGTCAGGCAATGAGCCGCACGATCCTGCCGCAGGCTGGGCGTGTTGCGGTGCCGCCGCTCTCCAACACATTCATTTCGCTGGTGAAGGACACCTCGCTTGCCGCCGCCATTACGGTGCCCGAGCTGTTCCAGGCGGCGCAGCGCATCGTCGCAACCACTTACGAGCCGCTGATCCTCTACATCGAGGCCGCATTGATATACCTTGCTTTGAGCTCCGTCCTATCCGCGCTGCAAGTCCGCCTCGAGCGTCGCTTCGCGCGCTACGGCGGTATGCTGGAGGCAAACGCATGATCGAGCTTTCGCATATCGAAAAGCGCTTCGGCGACGCCGTCATTCTGAAAGACATCAGCATCCGCATTCCCGAAGGCAGCGTTACGGCGCTCGTCGGTCCGTCAGGTGGCGGCAAGAGTACGCTGCTGCGCTGCATCAACCTGCTGGAGATCCCGACAGCAGGCATGATCCGCCTCGGCGACGAGAAGCTGAGCTTTGCGCCAGGACAGAAGACCGGCTGGCAGGCGATCCAGAAGATCCGCCGGCAGACCGGCATGGTATTCCAGAACTTCCAGCTCTTTCCACATCAGACAGCCATCGAGAACGTGATGGAAGGCCTTGTCACCGTCCTGAGGTGGCCGAAAGAAAGGGCACGGGAGCGGGCAATGGAACTGCTGACGAAGGTCGGCATGGCGCACAAAGCCGACGCCTGGCCTTCGACGCTATCGGGTGGCCAGCAGCAGCGCGTCGCAATCGCCCGCGCGCTCGCCCCGTCTCCACGCGTTCTTCTCTGCGATGAACCAACCTCGGCGCTCGACCCAGAACTTTCCGCCGAAGTCGTCGATGTTCTCGGTCGTCTCGCCAGCGAGGGCACGACAATGGTGATGGCGACGCATGACTTGCGCCTCGCCTCCAAGATCGCCAATGACGTCGTCTTCCTCGAGGCCGGCAGCGTGGTAGAGACAGGAAGCGCAAGGAACATCTTTACGGCGCCTGAGCGCGAGCGCACCAAGCGCTTCATCTCGACGATCAATGCCGCCCACACCTACGACATTTAGGCACGGGCGGCGGTTAGAGCTTTAGACCGCGCGCGCCGCCTTCAGCGCTTTGCCCCACCAGACAAGCTGGTCGAGCTGGTTCTTAGCGGCCTCGACGAGGTGCGCGTAGTCGTTCAGACTCCTTCCGTTCTTGGCAACGGAGAGATATTCCGGGAAAGAAATGTGAACGCCTGTCTTCACGGAAACGGCGCTCATTTCGACGAAGATCAACCGCAACTGCTCGACCGCACGCGCGCCACCGACACCGCCGTAGCCGACGAAGGCAACCGGTTTATGGACGAAATGACCGAGATCGATCGCATTCTTGAGAACGGCCGTCGGCGCATGGTTGTACTCGGCGGCCGTGAAAATGTAGCCGTCGAACTCGAGCAGCTTCTTCTTCCAGCGCTCCGCCGTTTCATTCTGAGATTCAGTTGCGCTTGCCTGTCCGAGGAAGGACATCGGGTAGTCCAAGAGATCGAGAACTTCGACCTCCAATTCGGGGCGGCTTGCGGCTATCTGAGCAATCCACTTGGCAGGATGATCCGCAAAACGGCCAATTCGCGTGCTTCCGATGATGACGGCAATCTTGAGCTTACTCATATCAATCCTCTCACGAAAAATATAAGAGCGGCCCGAAGGCCGCCCTTTTTATCGTTCGAATGTCCGTCAGCCAGCATAGCTGACTAGCAGGTCCTTGGCATCGATCTGGTCGCCCGCCTTGACGAGCACTTCCGCAATCGCACCGTCTTTTTCGGCATGGATTGCCGTTTCCATCTTCATGGCCTCGATGGAAACAAGCACGTCGCCGGCATTGATCGCCTGGCCCGGCGAAATGAAGACGCGGGAAATGACGCCAGGCATCGGCGCGCCGACATGCGCGGCATTGCCCGGCTCCGCCTTGCGGCGAGCGGCAGCACCGGTCGCACCATGCGCGCGATCCGGAACCTTGATGCGGCGCGGCTGGCCGTTGAGCTCGAAGAACACCGTGACCATACCCTGGCTGTCCGTTCCGCTCATCGCCTGATTGACGATGACGAGCGTCTTGCCCTTCTCGATGTCGGCAAACAGCTCCTCGCCGTCGGCAAGGCCGTAGAAATAGGCCTGCGTCGGCAGCACGGAGACCGGGCCGTAGGTGTCGGAGGCCAGCGCAAAATCGGTGAAGACCTTCGGATACATCAAATAGGAAGCGAATTCGAAGTCGCTGACCTCACGCTCCAGCTTGGTCTCGATAACTTTGCGCTCAGCATCGAGATCGGCGTCGGCAAGCAGCGAACCCGGACGCACGGTATAGGGCGCGTCGCCCTTCAGTGCCTTCTTCTGCAGCGCTTCCGGCCAGCCGGACGGCGGCTGTCCGAGATCCCCCTTCAGCATCGAGACAACCGATTCCGGAAAGGAGACTTCCTTGTCGGCGCTAACGACGTCAGCAACTGTCAGGTCTTGGCTGACCATCATCAGCGCCATGTCGCCGACGACCTTGGAGGACGGCGTCACCTTGACGATGTCGCCGAACATCTGGTTGGCGTCGGCATAGGCCTGCGCCACCGAATGCCAACGGGTTTCGAGGCCGAGCGAGCGGGCCTGCTCCTTGAGATTGGTGAACTGGCCACCGGGCATTTCGTGCAGGTAGACTTCCGATGCCGGTCCCTTGAGGTCGCTTTCGAAGGCCGCATACTGATGACGCACCGCTTCCCAATAGAAGGAGATGCGGCGGATCCATTCGGGATCGAGACCGGGATCGCGTTCGGAGCCACGCAGCGCCTCGACGATCGAGCCAAGGCACGGCTGCGAGGTATTGCCGGACAGCGCATCCATCGCCGCATCGACGGCGTCGACGCCAGCATCAACGGCAGCAAGAACCGTTGCCGCTGCAATGCCTGAGGTGTCGTGCGTGTGGAAATGGATCGGAAGGCTGGTCGCGTCACGCAGCGCCTTGAACAGGACTTTGGCGGCAGCCGGCTTCAGAAGGCCGGCCATGTCCTTGACCGCGATGATATGCGCGCCGGCCTTTTCGAGTTCAACGGCGAGGTCCGTGTAGTACTTGAGATCGTACTTCGGGCGGGCCGAATTCAGGATATCGCCGGTGTAGCAGATCGCCGCTTCACAGAGTTTGCTCTCTTCGGCGATCGCATCCATCGAGACACGCATGTTCTCGACCCAGTTCAGGCAGTCGAAGACGCGGAAGAGATCGATACCACCAGCAGCCGCTTGCCGGACGAAGTATTTGACGACGTTGTCAGGATAATTCTTGTAGCCGACGCCGTTTGCGCCGCGCAGCAGCATCTGCAAAAGCAGGTTGGGTGCGGCTTCGCGCACGAGCGACAGACGCTCCCACGGATCTTCCGTCAGGAAGCGCATCGAGACGTCGAAGGTCGCACCACCCCAGCACTCGAGCGACAAGAGGTTCGGCAAGGCGTGCGCATAAGTGCCGGCGATACGGGCGATGTCATAGGTGCGCATACGTGTCGCAAGCAGCGACTGATGGCCGTCGCGCATTGTCGTATCGGTCATCAGGATGCGCTTTTCATTGCGCATCCACTCGCCGAACTTCTTCGGACCGAGCTTGTCGAGAAGCTGCTTGGTGCCGTCGGGAACGCCGTTGCCATTGGTGTAGGGCACCATCGGTTCTGCGATACCTGCCGATGGCTTCGGCCGATCCTTGGCTTCGGGATGACCATTGACCGTGACATCCGCGAGGTAGGTCAGAAGCTTGGTTGCGCGGTCCTGTCGCTTGACCTGCTGGAAGAGTTCCGGCGTCGAGTCGATGAAGCGCGTGGTGTAGCTGTTATCCCTGAACTTCGGATGCGTGATGATCGCTTCCAGGAAGGTCAGGTTGGTGGCCACGCCGCGGATACGGAATTCGCGCAGCGCGCGGTCCATGCGGGAAATCGCTTCCGAAGGATTCGGTGCCCAGGCCGTGACCTTGACCAGCAGCGGATCGTAGTAACGGGTGATGATCGCGCCGGAATAGGAGGTGCCGCCATCCAGGCGGATGCCGAAGCCGGATGCCGAGCGATAGGCGGTAATACGGCCGTAATCCGGGATGAAGTTGTGCTCCGGATCCTCGGTGGTGATACGGCACTGCAGGGCGTGGCCGTTGAGGCGAATGTCTTTCTGCTCGGGCACACCCGATTCCGGCGTGCCGATCGCAAAGCCGTCGAGGATATGGATCTGTGCCTTGACGATGTCGATGCCCGTGACGACTTCGGTGACGGTGTGCTCGACCTGAATGCGCGGATTGACTTCGATGAAGTAGAATTTGCCGGTATCAGCATCCATCAGATACTCGACCGTGCCGGCGCCGATATAATTGGTGGCGCCAGCGATCTTCAGCGAATAGGCCGCCAGTTCCTGGCGCTGCGCCTCGCTCAGATAAGGGGCCGGCGCACGCTCGACAACCTTCTGGTTGCGGCGCTGGATCGAGCAGTCGCGCTCGAAAAGGTGAACGACGTTGCCATGCGTATCGCCAAGGATCTGGCTTTCGACGTGGCGGGCACGCTCGACGAGCTTTTCCAGATAGACCTCGTCCTTGCCGAAAGCGGCCATCGCCTCGCGCTTGGCTTCCGTCACCTCGCGCGCCAGGTCGGCTTCCGAGCGAATGACGCGCATGCCGCGCCCGCCACCGCCCCACGAGGCCTTCAGCATCACAGGGTAGCCGATCGCTGCCGCCATGCGGGCGACTTCGGCCATATCGTCGGGCAGCGGCTCGGTTGCCGGCACCACAGGCACGCCGACCGAGATTGCCAGATTGCGCGCCGCGACCTTGTTGCCGAGCTGGCGCATGGTATCGGCCGTCGGGCCGATGAAGGTGATGCCGGCCTTGTTGCAGGCATCGACGAATTCCGGGCTTTCCGACAGGAGGCCATAGCCCGGATGGATCGCATCGGCACCGGAAAGCTTGGCGACGCGGATCACCTCATCGATCGACAGATAGCTCTCGATCGGCCCGAGATCGCGGGCAAGATGGGGCCCACGGCCGACCTGATAGCTCTCGTCGGCCTTGAACCTGTGCAGCGCCAGCTTGTCTTCTTCCGCCCATATCGCGACCGTTTTTATCCCGAGCTCGTTGGCCGCGCGAAACACGCGGATGGCAATTTCCGAACGGTTGGCAACAAGTATCTTGGAAATGGGCAATGCTGTCTCCTCACGGCATCGAAACGGGCAATGCTGCACCCGCGAAGAGAAGTCTTAACGCGCTGTCACGGAAAGTTCAATTTCCAGAACCGCCGGAAATAGAATTTCTCTAGGACTAGGTGATGAGGCCATGCCGGAAGGCGACAGCGACTGCATGCTGTCTGTTTTTTGCTTTCAACTTGTCTTGCAGGCCGTTCATGTACCAGTCGACGGTGTGGTTCGAAATCTTGAGACGCTTGCCGATCTCCACGGAGGTCATGCCTTCGGCAAGATACTGAAGTATTTCCATCTCTCGGCGCGTCAAGCGCGTGTCGACGCCGGAAACTTCTTCAAGTGCCGGAGCCTCCCCCTTGAGATCAAGGAGCCGCCAGAAAGCCTTTCGAGCGACGGCGCCAAAAAGCGAGATCTCGACAGGAGAAAGATCCACGGGCGTTCCGCCTACGCTCATGTTACCGAGGATGCCGTTTCGGCCATGGATAGGGAAAATGTAGCCGTCCCTCAGGCCATGGCTATGGGCGTCGGCCATCATTTGCTCCATGCGCCGGTGATGCGGATCCTTGCGGAAAGCCGTCAAGCTGTCCTTCCAACGAAACGGTCTTTGCGCATGTGCGAGATAGCGCACCGTCGGGTCGGTCAGAACGTATTTCTTCGAAAGATAGATTTGTGCCCACTTCTCTGGCCAATGGCCGGCAAACATAAGGCTGACTGGATCTTCAGTCGCTCTGAGATGCCGCATAAGGCCATAATACTGGAAACCATAAGAGTGAACGACGTGCTCGAGCTCCGCGATGACGCCTTCCGCCTTCCGGCATTCCTCTAGAACAACAAGCAATTGAATTAACGAATGAATATTCACCAAAACGTCCCCACCCAATTGGGCTTCACATTGAATAGTAACAGCCAATAGGCCATGCCCCGATGGCGGGGCGCCTTTCGATGCAATCAAACATCAATCTAGAATATGTATTATCGTGTGCCAGCGCAGTCGTTCAACGCAAGCGAAAATTGCGAAATTTTCAAACCGCCCCAAAAAATTTCAGACCCAGGCATTTGCATGCGCTTCGGGACCCAAAGAATCTTCCTTGCGAAAGCCCCCTGAACGCTTCGTTAATCGCCGGTTCAGATATCTTTCTGTAGCGTCGCAGCATCCACTATTTCGCAGATGCACAAGAGGTATCGCTGTGTCGCTATTCAAGGTCTATGCAAGAGCTTTGCGCTATCTTGGCGCCTACAAGCTCCGCGTATCCCTGGTCGTTATCGCGAATATCGTGCTTGCCGCGATCACAATCGCCGAACCCATTTTGTTCGGCCGCATCATCGATGCGATCTCGGGCAAGGGCGAAGTTAAACCCATCCTTTTCATGTGGGCCGGTTTTGCCGTCTTCAACACCATAGCCTTTGTTCTGGTCGCGCGTGAGGCCGACCGGCTGGCTCATGGCCGGCGCGCCACGCTGCTGACGGAAGCGTTCGGCCGTATCATCTCGATGCCGCTGTCCTGGCATCATCAGCGCGGCACGTCGAATGCGCTGCATACCCTGCTGCGCGCATGCGAAACGCTCTTCGGCCTTTGGCTCGAGTTCATGCGCAACCACCTGTCAACAGCCGTGGCGATCGCACTTCTGATCCCGACCGCAATGTCGATGGACCTGCGTCTTTCGGGCGTACTGGTCGTGCTCGGCGTAGCCTACTGGCTGATCGGTCGTCTCGTCATGAGCCGTACCAAGGATGGCCAGGCATCAGTCGAGAACCACTACCACACAGTATTTTCGCACGTCAGTGACTCGATCAGCAACGTGTCGGTCCTGCACAGCTACAACCGCATCGAGGCCGAAACCAAGGCGTTGAAGTCCTTTGCCGACCGCCTGCTGCAGGCTCAGTTTCCGGTTCTCGACTGGTGGGCTCTGGCCGGCGCAATGAACCGCATGGCATCCACCATCGCCATGATGGTCATCCTGGTGATCGGTACGCTGATGGTCCAGTCCGGCGAGCTCCGTATCGGTGACGTCATTGCCTTCATCGGCTTTGCGAACCTGCTGATCTCGCGTCTCGACCAGATGCGTCAGTTCGCAACGCAGATCTTCGAGGCTCGCTCAAAACTTGAGGACTTCTACTCGCTCGAAGACTCGGTCCGCGAACGCGAAGAGCCGGCCGGCAATGCCGATATCGCCGACGTGAAGGGTGAAGTTGAATTCCGCAACGTGTCGTTCCGCTTCGGCAACACCGCGCAGGGCCTGCATAATGTGTCTTTCACCGCCAAGGCTGGCCAGACGGTTGCGATCGTCGGCCCTACCGGCTCGGGCAAGACCACGATGATCAACCTACTGCAACGCGTCTATGACCCGGACAGCGGCCAGATCCTGGTCGATGGTCACGATACGACGAAGATCACCCGCAAGTCGCTTCGCCGCTATATCGCAACTGTGTTCCAGGATGCCGGCCTGCTCAACCGCTCGATCAGCGACAACATTCGCCTCGGCCGCGAGGGCGCTTCGGATGAAGACATGCGCCGTGCCGCAGAAGCTGCTGCCGCAGCCGACTTCATCGAGACACGCGAAAATCAGTACGACACCCATGTCGGCGAGCGCGGCAACAAGCTCTCGGGCGGCGAACGTCAGCGTGTGGCGATCGCCCGCGCCATCCTCAAGGATGCGCCGATCCTGGTGCTGGACGAAGCGACGAGCGCGCTTGACGTCGAAACGGAAAACCGCGTGAAGGCCGCAATCGACAACCTGCGCCAAAACCGCACGACCTTCATTATCGCGCACCGTCTTTCGACGGTTCGTGAAGCAGACAAGGTCCTGTTCCTGGATAGCGGCCGTGTCGTCGAAGAAGGCAGCTTCGAAGAACTCAGCCAGAGCAACGGCCGCTTCGCTGCATTGCTCCGTGCGAGCGGCATCCTGACGGATGAGGAAGTTCGCAAGGCACACACGACAGAGGCGGCCTGATCGGAAACAGGTGCATCGATCGATCAAAGCCGGATGGTTCTGCCATCCGGCTTTTTTCTTGCCGACCAGCGACCACTTTCTAAGTATCGGAAACGAAACCGCGGGGAGGTCGTATGCAAGTCAGACGAATTGTCGCCAATCTCGAAACTCCCAGCCCGGCCGCCGCAAGCGCATTCTATCGGGATATCCTCGGGTTGGATCTCCTGATGGATCACGGCTGGATCGCAACCTACGGCTCAAGCCAGCAGATGTCCGTCCAGGTCAGCTTTGCAAGCGAAGGCGGCGCGGGAACGCCGATTCCGGGCCTGTCAATCGAAGTCGATGACGTCGATGAAGCATACGCAGCCATGCGCACCGCTGGTTTCGAGATTTGTTATGGCCCGGCCGACGAGCCGTGGGGTGTACGTCGCTTCTATGTTCGCGACCCCTTCGGAACCCTGGTGAATATTCTTTCCCACAAGGCCTGAAGGGCAAAGGCGCGACCGGCTCTTGCCTGCGACAATCTGCGCAACGGCGTTAGACTAAAGTCATAATCCCAAAGCCGCTCTCTTTATGGGGGAGCTTTTCTGGCACACTCTCGTCAGGCGAACCGCGACCTGGGGTACGCTTCGAGGAGAGTATGGTCGCGCGCCGCATTTCACATTCGCTCTGTGGAGGACAGAAAATGGCAAATGTCGTAAGCGTCGACGGCTCAAAAGCCGGTCCGATGACGGGCGAGGAGAAGAAGGTTATCTTCGCCTCATCGCTCGGGACCGTTTTCGAATGGTATGACTTCTATCTTTACGGTTCGCTCGCCACCTATATCGGCGCGACCTATTTCACCCAATACCCGGAAGCAACACGAAACATCTTCACGCTTTTGGCCTTTGCCGCTGGCTTCCTGGTGCGCCCGTTCGGCGCGCTCGTCTTTGGCCGCCTCGGCGACCTCGTCGGCCGCAAGTACACGTTCCTGGTGACGATCCTCATCATGGGCCTCTCGACATTTCTCGTTGGTATTCTTCCTGGTGCGGCAACGATCGGCATCGCGGCGCCCATCATCCTGATTGGACTTCGGCTCTTGCAAGGTCTTGCGCTCGGCGGCGAATATGGCGGTGCGGCAACATACGTGGCCGAACATGCGCCCAATGGACGCCGCGGCTACTTCACCTCATGGATTCAAACGACGGCAACGCTCGGCCTCTTCCTGTCGCTTCTCGTCATCGTCGGCGTTCAGTTCCTGATGGGCAAGGAAGCCTTTGCCGCGTGGGGCTGGCGCATTCCGTTCCTGGTATCGGTCGTCCTTCTCGGCGTCTCCGTCTGGATCCGTCTGAAGATGAACGAGTCACCGGCATTCCAGAGAATGAAGGCGGAAGGCAAGGGCTCGAAAGCCCCGCTGACCGAAGCCTTCGGTCAATGGAAGAATGCCAAGATCGCGCTGATTGCGCTTCTCGGCGCAACAATGGGTCAGGCAGTCGTCTGGTACGGCGGCCAGTTCTACGCGCTGTTCTTCCTGCAGAATGTGCTCAAAGTCGACCTGCAATCGGCAAACATCATGGTGGCCATTGCACTCTTCCTTGGCACACCGTTCTTCGTCGTCTTCGGCGGCCTGTCCGACAAGATCGGTCGCAAGCCGATCATCATGGCCGGCCTCTTGATCGCCGCCGTCACCTACCAGCCGTTGTTTAAGGCCATGACCTGGACTGCCAATCCGGCGCTTGCGGAAGCCCAGGCCTCCGTCCGCGCAACCGTGACGGCCGACCCGGCTGACTGCAAGTTCCAGTTCAACCCGACCGGAACCTCGAAGTTCACCAGTTCCTGCGACGTGGCAACGGCCTTCCTGACCAAGAACTCGGTTCCTTATGATGTTGTCCCCGGCCCCGCGGGGCAACCTGCTACGGTCAAGATCGGCGACGAAACCATCAACAGCTTCGATGCCATCGCCGCCGGCGACAAGGCAAAAGCAATGACGGGCGCTTTCGAAAAGGGCGTCAATATCGCCCTTCACGACGCCGGATACCCGCTGAAGCGCGGCGCCACCAAAGTTCCGGATGCCAAGCTGGATGCCTTCATTGCAGCCAACCCGGAACTTGCTCTCAACGTCGACGCAGTCCGTGCCGGTGAAAAGCAGACCGTGCCGGCTGACAAGCTTGTCGCCGATAAGCTGCTGACCGCCGACGAAGCCAAGGGCGTCACCGACATGGCGGTCTATAATATCGCCAATGGCGGCAGCTTTGCGATGACGGCTGACCCGTCCCGCGTCAACTGGATCGGCACGATCGCCATCCTGTTCGTGCTCGTTCTCTATGTGACGATGGTCTACGGCCCGATTGCCGCCCTACTGGTCGAACTCTTCCCGACCCGCATCCGCTACACCGGCATGTCGCTCCCTTACCATATCGGCAACGGTTGGTTCGGTGGCCTGCTGCCGGCAACGGCCTTCGCAATGAGTGCCGCTACCGGCGATATCTACTTCGGCCTCTGGTATCCAATCGTGTTCGCGGCGATCACGCTGGTTATCGGCCTGATCTTCCTGCCGGAAACCAAAGATCGCGATATCCACGCGATGGATTGAGACGAGTGAAGACTGCAAATCTGAACCCGGCGCTCATAAGGCGCCGGGTTTTTCATTTATGGAAGCCTCAGAGAAGGCGGCTTAGCCGCGGCGTCGGCCAGCCGCCATCGCGACCGATGGAGAAGATCAGGCCGAAGCGCGCGAAGAGGACCGAGGTGGCAAAGGCAAACCAGGCACCCAGCGCAAGGCCGGCCACGACATCGCTTGGATAATGCACACCGATGATGACGCGCGTGGCACCAAGCCAAAGCCCTATACTGATGAAGCCAAGGCGAAAGCGCGGGAAGAGCAGCGCGAGCGCGACGAACAGCGCGCCTATGTTGGCCGAGTGTCCAGAGGGGAAGCTCTGGTGCAGGAAATCCATGTTGAAGGGCGCAAAGCTGAAGATACCCTCCTGGTCATAGATCAGCGGCCGCGCCCGGCCGATCGCGAACTTCAGCAGATTGGCGACGATGCTGGTGAAGAGCACGGACAACGCGACATAGGCCGTCATCTGTCCGAAATAGACCATGCGAAACCGCCTGCGGACCTTCCAGAGCCGGCGACGAACGAAATAGCCCGTGGCGAAGATCGTAGAGAGGCCGGCAAGAATCCAGGCGAGCCTGCCGATATCGGTAACATCGCCGGCAATCGAGATCAGCGGTGGCGCCAGATCCTTGGCTGCCAGGCCGAGCGGGCGATCGAAGACGAAGAAGGCGATGGCAATGGCATTAACCGCCGAAAATGCAAACCACTTCCAGGGAACCCGCTGATGGATCGTGCGCCGTGCCTCATAGCGCTTTCGCAGGTAGCTCCAAAAGATTGGCTTATGATCGACAGTCTCGCTCATTCCACTCTGCTCTTTCATCAATGCAGAACGGAGATAGGAGCGGCATCAGCCACCTTCAAGCAAAGGCCCTCCGCATCGGCAGATGCGGAGGGCCAGAAACGTGTTTCACGTGAAATATCAGGCAGAAAGCGCCTTGAACTCGGCGAGGATCGCGTCGCCCATCTCCGTCGTGCCGACCTTTTTGCAGCCTTCTGCCATGATGTCGCCAGTGCGGATGCCCTTGTCGAGCACGTTAGCGATCGCCTTTTCCAGGTTGTCGGCTTCCGTCACCAGGTTGAAGGAATAGCGCAGGCACATGGCGAAGGAAGCGATCATCGCGATCGGATTAGCAATGCCCTTACCGGCGATGTCGGGGGCCGAGCCATGCACCGGCTCGTAGAGCGCCTTGCGCTTGCCGGTCTTTGCATCCGGCGCACCGAGCGAGGCGGAGGGCAACATGCCGAGCGAGCCGGTCAACATGGCGGCAACGTCGGAAAGCATGTCGCCGAACAGATTGTCTGTGACGATGACGTCAAACTGCTTCGGCTGGCGAACCAGCTGCATGCCGCCGGCGTCGGCCAGCATATGCTCAAGCTGGACGTCGGAATACTTGGCCTTGTGCGTTTCCGTCACGACCTGGTTCCAGAGCACGCCGGATTTCATAACGTTGCGCTTTTCCATCGAGCAGACGCGGTTCTGGCGGGTGCGTGCCATCTCGAAGGCAACACCGGCGATCCGCTCGATCTCGTAGGTGTCATAGACCTGCGTGTCGATGCCACGCTTCTGGCCGTTACCGAGGTCGATGATCTCCTTCGGCTCGCCGAAGTAGACGCCGCCAGTCAGCTCGCGAATGATGAGGATGTCGAGGCCTTCGACGAGCTCCGGCTTCAACGAGGAAGCCGATGCAAGCGCCGGATAGCAGATGGCCGGGCGCAGGTTCGCAAACAGCTGCAGGTCCTTGCGCAGGCGCAGAAGACCAGCTTCCGGACGCACTTCATAGGGAACACTATCCCACTTCGGGCCGCCGACGGCACCGAAGAGAACGGCGTCCGCTGCAAGCGCCTTCTGCATGTCAGCTTCGGAGATCGCAGCACCATGCGCGTCATAGGCGCTGCCACCGACCAGACCTTCGTCCGTGACGAAGCCGGCATTCGTTGCCTCGTTCATATAGGCAATGATCTTGCGGACCTCACCCATGGCTTCTGGGCCGATGCCGTCGCCCGGCAGCAGTAAAAGATTGCGCGCTGTCATGAAATCCTCCGCGGAAAAACAAGTTGCGGCTTCTTAGACCCGCAAAAACGGCATTTCAAGCGAGCGGGAGGTCGATTCGGTACGGTTGCGGAATTACTGCCAACATCTCGCGTTGACCGATCGGCGCATGCGGGTCCACAAGGAGAACCTCTATCGCCACCTCATCGGATACCACCATGCTGCCATCTGCACCCCTGCATCTCGACACTCCGCTTTTCCGCACGTCAGCCGACTACAGCGCGAGCAACAAGCCGCTATGGCTGAAGCTCGATGCGCTGCAGCCCTCTGGAAGCTTCAAGCTTCGTGGTATCGGTCGGCTTTGCCAGCATGAGATCGAGAACGGCGCCCGCGAGATCTTCTGCGCCTCCGGCGGCAATGCCGGGATCGCTGCCGCTTATGCCGGACGGGCGCTCGGCATTCCGGTGACGATCGTCGTTCCGGAGACGACGTCGGCGGAAGTGCGTCAATCGATCGAGGCAACCGGCGCCACGGTTCTCGTGCACGGAACGGTATTCGATGAAGCCAACGCCTTTGCGATCGAGCACGCGAATGCCAGGAAGGCAGCCTATGTGCACCCGTTCGACCATCCGCTTCTGTGGGAAGGGCACGGCACATTGATCGATGAGGCTCTCGCAAAAGGTGCCGACTTCGATTGCGTCATCGCCAGCGTCGGCGGCGGCGGTTTGCTCGCGGGCATTGTTGCCGGTCTCAAGCGAAACGGCTTGTCCGATGTGCCTGTCATTGCCGTAGAGACCGAAGGAGCCGCTTCGCTTCATGCAAGTCTTGCTGCAGGAGAGCGCATCACCTTGCCGGCGATTACCTCCATCGCCAGCTCGCTCGGTGCGCGCCAGGTGGCCCAGCATGTCTTCGACCTGCCGAGGCATCATCCGATAGAGAGCGTCACGGTGACCGATGCGCAGGCTGTCGCCGCCTGCCTGAAGTTCGCCGACACCTATCGCATTCTGGTCGAGCCCGCTTGCGGAGCTGCACTTGCGGTGGCCGACGTAGATGCCGACATTCTCGCTCGCTTCAACAATCCGCTGATCGAAGTCTGCGGCGGCATCGGCGTTTCACTGGAGAAGCTGAAGGCCTGGAAAGAGCGCTTTCTGTAAGCCGGCCAAAGAAAAAGCCGGGCAAAAAGCCCGGCTTGACCAATGCTATGTTTTGTAAAACTTACGCAGCCCAGGGATGGGATGCAGCATTCTTGGCTTCGAAACTGTCGATCGCCGCGCCCTTTTCGAGCGTCAGGCCGATGTCGTCGAGGCCGTTCAGCAGGCAGTGACGCTTGAATTCGTCGAGATCGAACTTGATCGAACCGCCGTCAGGACCGGTGATCTCGAGGTTTTCCAGGTCGACTGTCAGGATCGCGTTGGAGCCGCGCGAGGCGTCGTCCATCAGCTTGTCGAGGTTTTCCTGGCTGACCTTGATCGGCAGAATGCCGTTCTTGAAACAGTTATTGTAGAAGATGTCGGCGAAACTGGTCGAGATGACGCAACGGATGCCGAAGTCGAGAAGCGCCCACGGCGCATGCTCGCGCGAGGAGCCGCAACCGAAATTGTCGCCGGCAACGAGGATCTTCGCATTCTGATAGGCCGGCTTGTTCAGCACGAAATCCTGGTTCGGAGAGCCGTCTTCATTGTAACGGGCTTCGGCGAAAAGACCCTTGCCAAGACCCGTGCGTTTGATCGTCTTCAGGTAATCCTTCGGAATGATCATGTCGGTATCGATATTGACAACCGGCAGAGGGGCAGCGACGCCCGTCAGCTTTACGAATTTGTCCATGGCCTGGCTCCAATGTCAGCAGACGTAGTTTTGTTGATCAGCGTTTAGTCCAGATTTCGACCGAAATGAAGAAAAATTTACATCGCAGGTGCGGCCGCGCGCGGATTCGACGCGCAGCCATCCATGGTCATCGTGAGATCAATTTGCATTCGCTGGCGCATTCATCGCCCAAAGAACCCCGAACGGGTCGCGAAGCTGGCCATATCGATCACCCCAGAACATCAGTTGGACGGGCAGGATCACCTCCGCGCCAGCGGCAACGGCGCGATCCCACCAGAAATCGATATCATCGATAACAAGCTGAAGGGTGAAGCCCTGATGCTTCTCGAAGGGATGGCCATGCTCGGGATAGGCATCGCATAGCATCAACGAGCTTCCGTTGATGTAGAGGTGGACATGCATCGTCCGCCCGTTTTCGTCCGGAGGGACGACAAACGCCTCCTCGGCGCCAAAAGCACGCTTGTAGAATTCCGCGGCCTTCAACGCACCATCGACCGTGACATATGGCAGCAAGCCATTCTTGACCGGCGGCATCTTCGCCACGCCGGTTTCCGTTGTGGTATCCATACTGTCCTCCATCGTTTGATTTGGTTCGGGCAGAAGCCCTGGCCTTTCAAAGACGCGGGAAGATCAGTCGAGCCGACAGCGATGCCGAAATTTTTCTGGAAAAGTATCCACCCGTCAGAGATCGATGATCGTGCCGCGGCCGTCATTCCAGATGCGCATGTTCTCGCCGGAATGAGGCTTGGTCTTGGCGGAGGCGCGGACCGGGGCAGGTTTCATCTTCAACGAAAGCGCGCGGCCAACCATAAGCACCGTCAGAATACCGCCGACTGCGAGCGTCACGGAAAAGGTGACGAGCGCCAGCGCAACGAAGGCGGTGATGCCTGCAAGCAAGAGGAAGACGGAACGAATGCTTTGCATGAGTTTTAGACCTTTCTTCGGAAAGGAATGTGGTCCTTCTTTTCCTTCTCTGCAAGGTGAGCATGGCTTTTTGTTGTCTTGCCACCTGTCACAAAGCTTGGCACACATTTGTGATGACCCGCAATTCTCCGACTCGTTCCTTGAATCTTCGCCGTTCGGTGCTGAGCGTTCCGGCCATTAATGCACGCGCCCTGGAAAAGACCCATGCGCTGGATTGCGATGCCGTCATCTTCGATCTTGAGGACTCGGTGGCACCGGAACGAAAGGCGGAAGCCCGCGAGAATCTGAAGGCTTTTTTTTCCGGGGCTCCCCTTGTGAATAAGGAGCGGATCATCCGCATCAATGCGCTTGGTTCCACCTTCGGCAATGCGGACATGGAGCTGGTCTTGGCATTGGAGCCGGATGCCGTACTCCTGCCGAAAGTGGACGAGCCTCAGGATGTGATGTCCGTCAGCGACCGGCTCGCCGATGCCGACGCGCCGGAAAGCCTGCGCATCTGGGCGATGATCGAAACGCCCCGCGGCATTCTGAACGCGGCGGCGATCGCCGAGGCCGGGCGCACACCGGGCTCAAGGCTTGATTGTTTCGTCGTCGGCCTCAACGACCTGCGCAAGGAGACCGGTGTCCTGCCGCAGCCGGGTCGCACCTATCTCGTGCCCTGGCTGATGCAGGTGATCCTGGCCGTGCGTGCCTATGGCCTTGATGCGATCGACAGCGTCTTCAACGATTTCAAGGATGCCGATGCCTTCGATGCCGAATGCGCGCATGCCCGCGCCATGGGCTTCGACGGCAAGATGCTGATCCACCCGGCTCAGATCGAAGCTGCCAACCGGCATTTCGGCCTGGACGAAGCGGCAATTGCCGAGGCGGAGGCGATCATCGCCGCCTTTGCCGACCCTGCTGCCGAAGGCCTGAATATCATCAATGCCAATGGTCGGATGATTGAGCGGCTGCATCTTGTCCAGGCGGAAAGTCTGGTTCATAAAGCCCGTCTGATTGCAGAACGCCAAACGGCGAAGTGAAAGACGACTTTAGATGAAGCTATATCGCCTTCTGACCGGCCAGGATGATGCCGCTTTCTGTCACCGCGTGAGCGCCGCCCTCAACAAGGGCTGGTCGTTGAACGGCTCGCCGTCGCTGACCTTCAACACCCAGACCGGCCAAGTGATGTGTGCTCAGGCGATCGTCAAGGAAGTCGAAGGCAAGGACTACCATCCGGACATGAAACTGTCCGAACAGTAAGCGCGAGCTTAGCGTTCGGCCGCCTCTTCGGCGCTCGCCTCGATCCGCTCCATATCGTCGTCGCTGAGACCGAAATGGTGGCCGATCTCGTGGATGAGGACGTGAGTGATGATATCACCCAGCGTCTCGTCGTTCTCGGCCCAGTAGTCGAGAATCGGCCGCCGGTAGAGGCGGATGCGGTTCGGCAATTCGCCGGTTTCCATCGTGAAGCGCTCCGAGATTCCTCGGCCTTCGAAGAGGCCGAGAAGGTCGAATGGCGTTTCCAGCGCCATGTCCTCGAATACGTCGTCGTCAGGGAAGTCCTCGATCTCGATCGTCAGATTGGTGGTCAGTGAGCGGAATTCTTCCGGCAGGTGGCTATATGCCTCCATCGCCAACGACTCGAAAGTGCTGATCGTCGGCGCGTGGCGATCCCGCCAATTCTCGCTCTGGTCTATGCGGGCCATGAATATTCCTTCCTTTGCGGCCCATATAGAACCTTTACGCACGATTTTCGAGAGCGGAATCAAAGGCAGGAATAAATTCACATCAAATGCCTGTTGACTCTTTCGCCCAGCTCTGGAATCCATAAGAACATAACAGGAACATTTGAAAGTTGGAGAACGTCATGGCACAGCCGGCCGTGACGCGCGAGCGGCTTTTTGCACTCCGCGAAACCATTGCAAAGCTCGAAGGAAAGCCCGCGCCGGCCTTGGCTGCAGCGGAAAGCCAGGCCTTGGGTGAAAATGGCGGCCCCGCCGCTGGAAAAAACGAAGATATATTGCGTCTTCCCCTCGGAATACCCGCGCTCGACGAGGCGATCGATGGCGGCTTGCCGCTCGACGGGATTACCGAGATTCGCTCCGATCTCTTGCGGGAAGCCGGTGCTGGCAGCGGCTTTGTGCTGGCACTTGCTGCCATGCTGCAACGTCAGGCCGAAGAGAGCCACAATGTGCCGCTACCGATCCTGTGGATCGCCGATACGGTTTGCACGATGGAGGCGGGAGAGCCCTACGCCGTGGGGCTGCGGGATTTCGGCCTGAAGCCGGACCAGTTCTTCTATGCCAGTCCGCGCAAGCTTGAGGATGCCCTTTGGCTTGCGGAAGCGGCAGTCGAAAGCGGCGTCTTTCCTGCGACGATCCTGGAGGTCCGGGGCAACCCGAAGCCCTTTGGCCTGACGGAGAGCCGTCGTTTGAGCTTGCGGGCAAAGGCATCCAAACGCCCGCTTTTCCTGCTGCGGCAGGCTGGAGAGGAAGAAGCCAGTAGCGCTTATTTCCGCTTCCTTGCAGCACCCGCGCCGGCACAGGCGCGCCCCTTGCCGGATGGTACGATGCTGGGCGGTAGCATCGGCAACCCGGTTTTTCATCTCACCCTGGAGAAGAGCCGCAATCCGGCTCCCCTCTCCTTTTTACTGGAGTGGAACCCTCATGACCGCCGTTTTTTCGCCGTCTCCCAATCAGCCGACCCTCGCCTTCCAGACGAACGCGCAGCGCATTCTGGCGCTCCACTTTCCGCATCTCCCGACCGACCGGATCGCAAGAAAGAAATGGGGGCTCTCCTGGCGTTCGCACGGACGTCCTGACGCACCACCGATCGTCTGCTCCAGTCGCCTCAACAATACCATGCGGCTGACGGCGCTGGATGAGGCTGCAGAAGCTCTCAATCTCAGAAAGCATATGGGCGTCGCCGAAGCCCGCGCCATCTATCCCAAGCTCGATGTGATCGAGGACGACCTAGTTGCCAACCGACGCTTCCTGGAAGCGATCGCCGATTGGTGCGATCGCTATACTCCGCTTGTCGCTCTCGATGGCGTGGATGGCCTGTTTCTCGACATCACGGGCTGTGCTCATCTGTTCGGCGGCGAGACGGCACTTCTTAAGGATATTCTCGCAAGGCTTTTCCAGATGGGCCTTGATGCACGCGGTGCCGTCTCTTCATCACCGGGATTGTCCTGGGCGGTCAGCCGTTTCGGTCAAGGCGGGATCATCGAACACGGGAAGGCCGAGCAGGTTCTGGCGCCTTTGCCGATCGCGGCTTTACGCCTTGAAGAAGAAACCGTAGGCGCCCTGAATAAAATGGGGCTCAAATATGTGGGCGACCTACTGGACGCACCACGCGCCCCACTTGCCCGCCGCTTCGGAGGAGCCTTGCTTTTGAGGCTCGATCAGGCGCTTGGGACAGATGAAGAGCCGGTATCTCCACGGCTGCCAGTTGCGAGCCTCTCGGTCGAACGTCGTCTGATCGAACCGATCGGCGCGGAAGACGATATCCTCGCGCTCACCAGTCAGATTGCCGTCTCCCTGAAGCTCTCGCTGGAAGCCCGTGGCGTCGGGGGCCGCATCTTCGAACTGGTCTTGTTTCGCGTCGACGGCAAGGTGTTCCGCATTTCGGCAGGGACCGCGCAGCCCCTGAGGGAACCCAAGCGCATCGCCGCTCTCTTTGCCGAACGCCTGCAGGCAATCCACGACGATTTCGACGCGGGTTACGGTTTTGAAATCCTTCGCCTCAACGTGCGACGTCACGAAGATTTCGTGACGTCGCAAGGCGATTTCGAGTATCGCCAGCAGAAGGATGCGTCTCTTGCTGCCTTCGTGGATAGGGTTTCCGCCCGCCTCGGGGCAGACTGCCTGCAGACCTTCCAATTGCGAGAGAGCCACGTACCGGAAAGAGCCGTCATTGCCGTACCCGCAATCGATCACCTATCCGCCCCGAAGATCCGGCAAGGACATCCTCCACCGGCCAGGAACGAGCGGCCCGTGCGGCTGCTTCGCAAGCCGGAACCGATGGGCGCCTTTGCCATCGAAATTCCCGATGGTGCACCCGCCAGCTTTCACTGGCGGCGTATGCAGCATCGCATCCTGAAGAGCGAGGGACCGGAACGGCTGGCGATGGAATGGTGGCTCGATGGATCAGATGCGGAGGATCGGGACTACTTCCGTATCGAAGACGATCAGGGACGCCGCTTCTGGATTTATCGCCATGGCCATTATGAGCGTGACGCAACGCAGAACTGGTACATGCATGGAGTCATCGCCTGATGCCTGCCTTCTTCGAGATCGGCGCCAAGACCAATTTCTCGTTTCTGGAGGGTGCATCCAAGCCCGAGGAAATGGTCGTCCGCGCTGCGGTTCTGAAGTTTGGAGGGCTTGGCATCGCCGACCGCAATTCGGTTGCAGGCGTTGTCCGGGCGCATGCCCAGTCTAAGGCGATCCGAAAGAAATTCGAGCGGATGAAGGCCGGGCTTCTGGAGGAGCATGAAAAGAATGACGTCATCCTCGATCCGATCCGTTTTCAACCGGGCGCCCGCCTGGTCTTCTCGGATGGAACGCCTGATATTCTTGCCTATCCGCAGGATCGCGGAGGCTGGGCGCATCTTTGCCGATTGCTGAGCACCGGGAATCTAAGAACCGAGAAGGGAAAATGCATTCTAACGGAAGCGGATCTGATGGAATGGGGCGACGACATGATGCTCGCGCTCATTCCCGATCCGTCCATTACCGATGGCAATCACGCAGCGTTCGAAGCCTGTCTGGAGCGCTTCAGAAAACGCTTCCGGAAAAAATTCCACATTGCGCTCGCCCCCGCCTATGACGGCCGTGACAAGCGCATGTTCGCGACCATCTCCATGCTGGCCGATCGCAACCGCATCCCGCTGATCGCCACCAACCAGCCGCTCTACCACGACACCACCCGTCGCCCCCTCGCCGATATCGTGACGTCGATCCGGGAACACGTTGCCATTCCCGAAGCCGGCTTTCTTCTGGCGCCGAATGCCGAACGCTATCTCAAGGATGGCGGCGAAATCCTGCGCCTCTTCAAAGACTACCCACACGCCGTAACGAACACGGGAAAGTTCTTTGGCAGCCTTTCCTTTTCACTCGATGAACTGGAACACAACTATCCCCCCGAGAATGACGAGGGGGAAACGCCTTATCAAACCCTGGAGCGCCTTACCAAGGCTGGCGCGGCAAAACGCTTTCCCGGCGGCATACCGGAGAAGGTCCAGCAGAACATCGAATACGAGCTAAGCCTCGTTCGTCAGAAGCAGTATGAACCATACTTCCTGACGGTCCACCGGATCATCCAGTATGCCCGACATGAGAAGAAAATTCTCTGTCAGGGTCGCGGCTCCGCGGCAAACTCGGTCATTTGCTATTGCCTCGAGATAACGGAGGTCAATCCGGAGAAGAGCACCCTGCTCTTCGATCGCTTCCTCTCGATGGACCGCGATGAGCCGCCGGATATCGATGTCGATTTCGAGCACGAGAGGCGCGAAGAGGTCATCCAGCATATCTACGAGAAATATGGCAAGGAACATGCCGGCCTGACGGCAGGGGTGACGACCTACCGCACCCGGTCCGCAGGACGCGAGGTCTCAAAAGCCTTCGGTCTCTCGGAAGATGTTCAGTCTGCGATCGGCAGCCTAGTTTGGGGTTGGTCGGAAGAGAAGCTGTCCGAGCGCGAGGCGAAAGCGGCCGGGCTCGACATTTTCGATCCCATGACCAAGAACGTGCTGAAGTATGCTTCCGAGCTTCTTGGTTTTCCCCGCCACCTCACCCAGCATGTCGGCGGCTTCGTCATCACCAGGGACAGGCTGGATGAAGTCGTTCCGATCATGAAGACGGCAATGCCCGGACGCTACATGGTCGAGTGGGACAAGGATGACCTCGACAATCTGAAGATCCTGAAGGTCGACATCCTGGCGCTTGGAATGCTGACCGCGCTGAAGCGGGCATTCGATCTGCTTCTCCTGCATTACGACGTCAAGAAGACGCTCGCTGATCTCGGCAACGACACGCATGAGGACGAAGAGCCCGTCTACGAGATGATATGCCGGGCCGACACGCTTGGCGTCTTCCAGATCGAGAGCCGGGCGCAAATGAGTATGCTGCCGCGCCTGAAGCCCAAAAAATTCTACGACCTCGTCATCGAAGTCGCCATCGTTCGGCCAGGCCCCATCCAAGGCGACATGGTCCACCCCTACCTGAAACGAAGGGAGGACAGGGATCGCGGTATCCCAATAGAGTATCCGAGCAAGGAGTTGGAAAGTGTCCTGGAGCGAACGCTCGGCGTGCCGCTCTTCCAGGAACAAGCGATGCAGATCGCAATCACGGCGGCGGGATTTAAGCCGGCTGAAGCCGATCAGCTGAGGCGCGCCATGGCGACCTTCAAACGGACAGGCACCATCGGCAATTTCGAAAAGCGGTTCATCGAAGGCATGGTCGCGAAAAAGTACTCTCGCGATTTTGCCCAGCAATGTTTCAACCAGATCAAAGGTTTTGGCGAATACGGTTTCCCGGAAAGCCACGCCGCCTCTTTCGCTCTGCTCGTCTACGCCTCTTCCTGGGTAAAAGCTTACTATCCCGACGTGTTCTGTGCCGCGATGCTGAACTCACAGCCGATGGGCTTCTATGCTCCCGCACAACTCGTCCGGGATGCCCGGGAGCATGGCGTTGTGATCAGGCCGGTCGATATCAATGAATCGAACTGGGATTGTCTGCTGGAAGAGGCCGAATTCAACAAGCGTGCTGTTGATTTCCGGCATGCCGCCATGCAGGAAGTTATCCAGACGAAGCGAGCCGTTCGGCTTGGCTTTCGGCAGATAAAAGGCCTTTCGGAAGTGAGCATACAGCAGCTCGTCGCCAACAGAGGCAGGGGTTATTCTTCGATCCGCGATCTCTGGCTGCGCTCAGGCCTGCAAAAGGCAGATATAGAACGACTTGCCGATGCAGATGCCTTTCATTCTATAAGACTGTCGCGACGGGAGGCACTCTGGGCCGTACGGGCACTCGATGCGAAGAGTGCTGCCGAAAAGCTCCCTTTGTTCGACCAGGTGAGCCACATCGATCTGCAAGTCGAGCCTGAGACACGGCTGCCGGAAATGCTGGCTGGTGAACAGGTCGTCGAGGACTACCGCTACCTTTCGCTCTCCTTGAAGGGCCATCCCGTCTCATTCCTGCGAGATGAATTCCGTAAAGTCGGGGTCGTTCGGAATGTCGATCTTCTTACCATCCCGAACGGAAGAAGGGTGACGATTGCCGGCCTGGTTTTGGTGCGTCAACGCCCGGGCTCAGCCAAGGGCGTCATCTTCATGACATTGGAAGACGAGACTGGCGTTGCCAATGCCATTGTCTGGAAGAAGGTATTCGAGAAGTACCGCCCGATCGTCATGGGAGCACGGCTCGTGAAGATATATGGCAAGCTTCAGAGCCAGAGCGGCGTGATCCACACTGTCGTCGATCATATCGAGGATATGACACCCGCACTTGGCATCCTGCAGAAGGAAGCCCGTCGTTTCGGCGTTAGTGATCGTTCGGATGAAGCGCTCAATCCGACGATGGATCCTCGCCAAAGGAAACTCGCAAACTCACTTGAGAAGGCAGTCATGGAGAAAAGGCTAATTTCAAGCAGTCATGTCGGAGCACTAGAAACAACTCAAGTCATGCCGAAAGGTCGCAATTTTCATTGAGGGCACAAAGTCGGTGTCAAGCGAATCGGCTGGGGATTGGAATCGCTTTGCAGTTGGATTGTCGTCGTTTAGGCGGATTTCATGACCGCGCCCTCGATGACAACGCCTGATTTCACATATTTCCATAGCGCGACCAAGAGCTTGCGGGCGAGTACCACGATCATCGTTTTTTTGAAGCGGCCGCCATTGCGTGTGGGCGCATTACGAATTTATCGTACAATGAGCACATCCTTGAATTGTGCACATGAACAAAATCCCGTAAAAGGATTTGGTGTGCAATCACGATGGAACCGCTACGATGGATGCGATTCTGACCGAAGGTTTTGACGCGGCTTTGACCCTGACCGACCATATCGAGCACCTGCCGGACCGGAAGCGGCGCGAACTGGCGCGCATCCTCGAGATCCTGTTTGCCGAGGTCGAACGCTTCCAGGCCGGCAAACTGTCGGCCAAGCGCCATGCCGGAAAGATCCTGATGGTCCTGCTCTATGGATCCTATGGCCGCGGCGACTGGATCGAGGATCACTTGAGCGGCTATCGCTCCGACTACGATCTCTTGATCGTCGTCAACAGCAAGTCATTTGCCGAGGAGCAGGAGCTCTGGGACGGTATCGAGGAGCGGCTGTTAACGGAGCAGATCGCGCACCGCATCGAAACGCCGGTCGTGCCGATCATCCACACGCTGGCCGATGTCAACGCCCAGCTGTCCCGCGGCCGCCCCTTCTTCGTCGATATCGCCAGGGACGGCATTCCCCTCTACGAGGAGCCCGGTCATCCGCTGGCGCAACCGAAGCCACTGATCGCGGAGGAGCGACAGCGAGAAGCAAATTCCAACTTCATGGAGTGGTCAAGGAATGCCGCCGGCTTCCTAGCAGCTCAAGGATCGCTCGGAGAGACGTTTCCAAAACAACAGGCTTTCTTGCTTCATCAAGCCACAGAGGCGCTATACCACTGTACGCTGCTGACACTCACGCTCTACAGTCCCAAGTCTCACCGCCTGAAGGTTCTTCGTTCTCAAGCCGAAGGGCTCGATATCCGGCTGATTGCCGCCTGGCCGCGTGACAGCCGGTTTTCACGACGCTGCTTCGAGTTGCTGTCGCGGGCCTATGTCGAAGCGCGATATTCGTCGAAATACACAATCACCAGCGAGGAGCTCGCTTGGCTGGTCGAGCGCGTGAAGGCTCTTCAAACTCTCGTCGAAACGGTATGCGAGGAGCGACTTTCCCTGTGACGGCACCCCTCGCCTTGATAACCTAAGCAGTTCGCTCTGTGCCACTTGAGATAACGAGGATGAGGCAGCTCGTGATTGCGTCCCGCGCTCAATTTCCAGGATCGTAATCGCGGAAATGAACAAGTCATTGGAATCTTGCGCACCGACCTACCCACTTCGTCACATTGGCATCTGCTTTACCGTCTCCAACTTTGCGCAGCTCGGAGACGACGTTTGTATCCAGCAGGTACTTCAAGACAGATCGACCTCGCGAGGTGCAATTTCGGCTCTCAGTGGCTCCCATTCGATCGTCGACAAACCAGGCATTGAAAGAGCCTCGACGAGATTTCGGCGCTTGCCGGTCAAGCGCTCGAATCCGCTGTACGTCATCAGCAATCAGGGTCTACGACATCAAAGCAGGCGCTGCTCATCAGGTCGTGACCTGCTGCATCGCAGCACACCTGAAGAGCCTCTATCGTTTCAATATGCGACGAATGGCTTGCCCTATGACTCGATTTTTTCTTGACACCTGCCGTCTTCTTTTGCAGAAAAGACGATAGTGAATGTCATGTTTGGAATGACGACGTGCTTGTCTGCAGCTGCAATTACATAACTGACCACGAAATCCGGGAAGTCATCAACGAGCTTCTCGAGCAGGATTGTTGGCAGCTTATCGTGCCTGCAAAGGTATACCACGCCATGGAAAAACGGGGCCGCTGCTGTGGCTGCTTCCCGAATGTGGTCGATATTATCATTCAGACAACCGAGGAATATCACGCCCGTCACCACTCGACGGAAGCCGAAATATTTGATTTCATGTCCCGCCTGAGAACATTCCATGAGGAAAACAGGAGAGCGGACATTGAAAGGCGACAAAAAAGTCATCGAGCGGCTTAACGAGGCCCTCTTTCTCGAACTCGGCGCCGTAAACCAATACTGGGTCCATTACCGACTTCTTGAAGACTGGGGTTACACCAAGCTCGCCAAGAAGGAACGGGCGGAATCTATTGAGGAAATGCATCACGCCGACCGCTTGGTCGCACGCATCATCTTCCTCGAAGGTCATCCCAACCTCCAGACCCTTGCTCCGCTTCGCATCGGCCAGAACGTCAAAGAAGTTCTGGAGGCCGATCTTGCGGGCGAATATGATGCGCGCACTGCTTACAAGAAATCGCGCGACATCTGTCACGAGGCCGGCGATTATGTCTCGATGAAGCTTTTCGAGGAGCTCCTGGCGGACGAGGAAGGTCACATCGACTTCCTCGAAACACAACTGGAGCTGCTCGGCAAGATCGGCGAATCGAAGTACGGCCAGCTCAATGCCGACTCCGCCAACGAGGCCGAGTAACGATTGCCATGACCGGCAGCCCTCGGCCGCCGGTTATTTACTCTGCGGCACCCAAACCAACCAGGTGCCTGAACTCGTCGACCACCTGCTCATAGACGGCCCGCTTGAAGGGCACGATGAGACCCGGCAGGCTTTCCATCGGCTTCCAATCCCAGGCATCGAATTCCGGCGCATGGCCGCCGGGCGGCGGATTGATCGCGATCTCGCTCTCGTCACCATCGAAGCGGAACGCGAACCAGCGCTGCGTCTGGCCGCGGAACTTGCCCTTCAATCCGATGCCGATCAGCTGGGGCGGCAAATCATAGTTGATCCAATTCCGGGCCTCGGCGAGCAGCGTCACGGTGCGAATGCCCGTCTCCTCGTAAAGCTCGCGGTACGCCGCCTCAAGCGGATCCTCGCCCTTGTCGATGCCACCCTGCGGCATCTGCCAAAGCTGCGGCGATCCGTCATACTCTGAATTTTCTTCCGGAATCCGTCGCCCTGCCCATACGAGGCCCTGGCGGTTGAGAATCATGACGCCGACGCAGGGGCGATACGGCAGGTCCTTGGCGTTGACGATCGGCTTGCTCATCGGCTCTCTCTATTCAAGGTCTTTTTGGATCATTCGCCAGTGCCGCAACGCCGACAATCTCAATACCTCGCATTGCAGCTTCCTGCGTCCATTGCGCGATGGCATCAATGCTCTCATCGAAGGCGGCGGCAACGCCGATCGCCTGGCCGTTGCGCTTTGCGACGCGTTCCAGTTCGTCCAGTTTCTGGATGATGGTGTTCACGTCAAGCTGCTTGTCCAACTGCACATCTGCGAAGGCATAGGGCAGTTCCGTTCCCTTTGCGATCACCGCGGTCTTGGACTGGGCCGACGTTCCGTCATCAAGGAACAGCAGCCCGCGCTTTCCGATATCGCGCATGACCGGTTCCATGGCGTTGGGATCGGAAAGGAAGCGCCCACCCTGGTAGTTCATGATGCCCGTATAATTGGTGATCTCGCCCATCGCCCTGTGCAGGTTTTCGATATTCTTCGCAAGCGACGTTGACGTTAGCAGCGTGTCTGGCCCCGGATCGTTTGCCGGATAATCAAATGGCTCAAACGGAACCTGCAACAGGATTTCGTGGCCATTGCGGCGCGCTTCCTGCATCCAACGCTGCAAGCTGTTGCCGCTGGCGGCAAAGGCGAAGGTGACCTCCTCCGGTAGTTGCTGGATAGCCCGCTGCGTGCCCGTCTGGCTAAGCCCGAGACCGCTGACGACGATCGCGATGCGTGTTCCATGAGCGCCGGACCATGGTCGCGCATACTGGTCCATCGGGCGACGTCCGTCCGGCCCGACGACCGGCAGCCGTCCCAATGGGGTGTCTTCCAGGAGAGCATCATTCGGTAGCGCCGCCATCCGTGGATCCTGCCCGACCTGCGAGGCATCGACCAACACCGGTCCATTTCCGTCGCGTTGTCTGGGAGAGTATTTCGTGACGACAGATCCGTCGCCGGTGACCATCCGCTCCACATTTGCGCCCGATCTCGGATCGGATGGCACCATACCATTCGGAGCGGCAGCGGACGAAGTCTGCGACGCCACCTGATCCTGAACGGTGTCGGACGGAGGCGCAGCCGTCTGGTCCTGCGCCGGCGGTGTCTCCCGCTTCAGCCCATCACCGCGAAACGCCGTATAGAGCGACGACGCCCCGATCAGAACGAGGCAAATCCCGGCGACGACACGCCCCGTGCGCAGAATTCCCGGCCGCTGGCGCTTGGCCTTTCGGTTCTGTCCCAGAGGGGCGTGCAGATCGGTATTCAAACTTCTTTTCCGCTTCAGAATCAGGACAGCAAAAAGGCGTCGGGCCGGACATACCATCCGGCCTGACGCCTCATATTGCAATTACTTGGCGCTGACGGCCTTGTCCGGATTGGGCGGGAAGGCCGGGTCGGTCTTCTTGCCGCGAAGCAGATCAAGCGCGTAGTTGAGCTGGACGTCGTCCTTCGGATCCGGCGGAATATAGGCAACCGAACCGGAGCCTTCATCCGTCTCGCTCTGACCCTTGATGTGCCCGCGCAGGCTCGACTCACCTTCCGTGACCATCTTGCCCTTCAGATCATCCGGCAGCGGCTCCTCGACCTTGATATCAGGCGTGATGCCCGTGCCCTGAATGGAGCGGCCCGACGGCGTGTAGTAAAGCGCGGTCGTCAGTCGCAGCGCGCCGTTTTCGCCGAGCGGGATGATCGTCTGGACCGAGCCCTTGCCGAACGAACGCGTACCGAGAACAGTCGCACGACGCAGGTCCTGCAACGCGCCAGCAACAATTTCCGAGGCCGATGCCGAACCGCCGTTGATTAGCACTATCACCGGCTTGCCGTCCGTCAGGTCACCCGGACCAGCGTTGAAACGGCGGGTCTCATCCGGATTGCGGCCGCGGGTGGACACCACCTCGCCACGCTGCAGCAGCGCATCCGAAACCTGGATTGCCTGATCGAGCAGACCGCCCGGGTTCAGACGCAGGTCGAGCACATAGCCCTTCAGCTTATCGGCCGGAACCGTCTTCTTGATCTTCTCGATCGCCTTCTCGAGATCCGGGTAGGTCTTTTCGGTAAAGGAGATGACGCGCAGATAGCCGACATCATCCTCGACGCGCGACTTCACGGCCTGGACCGCGACGACATCGCGGACAATCGTCAGCTGAATCGGCTTGTCGGCACCCTTGCGGATCAGCGTCAGCTTGATCGGCGTATTGACCGGACCGCGCATCTTTTCGACGGCGTCTTCCAGCTTCAGGCCGCGAACAGACTGACCGTCGATCTCGGAGATGTAATCACCAGCAAGAACGCCGGCCTTGGCTGCAGGCGTGTCGTCGATCGGCGTGATGACCTTGACAAGCTCGTCTTCCATGGTGACCTCGATGCCGAGGCCGCCGAATTCACCCTTGGTCTGGGTCTGCATATCGGCTGCATCCTTGGCATTCATGTAGCTCGAATGCGGATCCAGCGAAGAAAGCATGCCATTGATGGCGTTTTCGATGAGTTTGTCCTCGGCCGGCGGCGTCACATACTGCGCGCGCACACGCTCAAACACGTCACCAAAAACGGAAAGCTCCTTGTAAGTGGAGGCTCCGGCTGCTTCCGCAGGCACACCCGCCGAATAGATGACGCTCATCGCGGTCGCACCCATCAATGCGCCGACCAGAACAAGAGAAGCCCTACGAATCATTGCGTGCCTTTCCAGTGTCTTTAGCGGTCCACCATGGTCGGGAATCGACCGGCTTTCCATCTTTTCGAAATTCAATGTAAAGCGTTGGACGGTTGGTTTCCAGCGCCAATGCAGTCGCGCTCGCCACTCTTTTTGCACCCATGGCGGCAAGCGGCTCGCCGGCGAAAACGAACTTGCCCTGACGTGCGCTAATCGTCTCCATTCCAGAGATGACAAGGTGGTAGCCGTCGCCGGCGTCGAGGATGATCATCTGGCCGTAGCTGCGGAATGCACCCGCATAGACAACAAGCGCGTCTGCGGGAGCGGTAACCACCGTTTCCGGATTGGTGGCAAGCGTCATTCCCATCGCCCCATGGCCGGTTCCGTCAGCATCGCCGAACTGGCGCAGGATATCGCCAGCCACAGGCAATTCCAGCTTCGCCTTCAATTCTCCGAAAGGATATGCGGGCGCAATGCGGTTTTTATCAGGCACGCCGCTCTCTGCGAGAACCCTAGCCTGGGCGCGCTGCTCGTCGGTCAGAAGCTTGCGGTTCTCCTCGGCCTGGCGGGCGGCGGCGGCGGCTTCGCGAACCGATGCGATTTCGGTTTCCATCGATGCGACCAGCCCCTCCAAGCTTGTTGCCTTGCTGGCAAGATCTTCCGAGCGTTTCTTCTCCGCATCCAGTTCCGCAGTGCTGCTGCGGCTCAGCTTCTCGTTTTCGGCAAGAAGCAAGTCCATCCGGCGCTCTTCCTCGATGCTATTCGTCATCGTTGCGGCGAAGCTGGACTTCTCCGCAGCACTTGCCGCCTGCAGTGAAGAAAGGTTGGTGAGATCAGCGGCAAGCTTGTCGGTTTCCTTGCGGATGCCGGGAACCACCGCGCCAAGCAGGATTGCGCTCCGCACCGAAGCAAGCGCATCATCTGGCGTGACGAGCAGCGCAGGTGGCGGATTGCGGCCCATGCGCTGCAAGGCCCCCAACACCTCGGCCAGCAGGCCGCGCCGTTCATGCAGCGACCGGCGAACCGCGTCTTCCTTTACCCCCAGATCGGCTAGCTTCTTCTCGCTCCCCAGTATCTGTTTCTCGAGCGACTTGCGCCGCGTCGCTGAATCGATCAGCGCCTGACGAACGCTGCTGGTACTCTTGTCGAGCTCCGCAATGCTTTTCTGAAGCTCGGCAACTTTGTCGGAGGAAAGGTCAATCGTCTTCGACAAGGCTTCGAGTTCAGCGCGCGTCTCTTCCCGCTTCCTCGCCAGATTCGCTGCCGGATCGGGCCGTTCCTGGGCAACCGTGGCAGTTGTCGCAGGAGGCGCCTCGACCGGTGTCATCTGCACAGCTTCCGACGCATCCCGCGCAAAGGCACTGACGGCAAAGGGGCGGTTCGCAACTGCCGCCAAAGACACGCTCAAGCCTGCGGCCAAAGCCGACAGAATGACGTATTTTTGCTTGAACGCACGTGTCGGCATACGAGCTTCGAAATCCTTTCAAATCGCGTGGAGATTAAGCTGATTTGGCATTCTTTGCCAGATCGATTGAGGGGCCGCGCGCACCACGACGGATACGCCTGCGTGAGAAGCAGTGCCCATCAAACTCGATGATAGGGATGGCCCGAAAGGATCGTAACAGCTCGGTACAGCTGCTCAGCGATCAGCGTGCGAACCAATTGGTGCGGCCACGTCATCTTGCCGAGGCAAAGCGTGGCGTCGGCAAGGTTGTATAACGAAGGATCGAGACCATCTGCGCCGCCGATGACGATCACCAATTCGCGTTTGCCCTGATCGCGATAGTTTCCCAGGAGAGTGGCAAACCCTTCGCTATCCAGCGCCTTGCCCCGCTCATCCAACAGAATGAGAACGCTTCCGTCCGCAAGCGACTTCTGGAGCATCGCCGCTTCGTCGCGCTTACGGGTATCGGCGTTCGACGCACGACTTTCAGCAACTTCGGCCACGCGGGAAAATTCGAGGCCGACCGCAGGACCGGCCTTGGCAAAACGATCGAAATAGCGGGCCGCAAGATCCTTCTCCGGGCCAGACTTCAGCCGCCCCACTGCAAAAAGACCAACACGCATTATCCGCTCCCGCAGTTCGGCACAGGGCGGCACACACATGCCGCCGGCCGGGTTCGATCATCCGGCCAATAAAATGCCGTCTCTCAGGTGCCGGACACAGCGTCCAGGCAGCCTGTTAGTGCACTGTTTCTTCGTCCATATCAGGCGCGGCCCACATCTTTTCGATGTTGTAGAACTCGCGTATCTCGGGACGGAAGACATGGACGATGACATCGCCGGTGTCGATCAGGATCCAATCGCCGCCTTCCTGACCTTCGACACGGGCGCTTCCAAGGCCCTCGTCTTTGAGATCAGTCAGAAGGTGGTCGGAGATCGCCATGACATGCCTGTTCGAGCGCCCGGAGACGACGACCATGAAGTCTCCCAGTGCCGATTTTCCAGCAATGTCGATGGTGACGATATCTTCAGCCTTAGAGTCCTCAAGACTTGTGAGGACGGCGTGCAGGGCGCGGGCGGCAGCATCAGCGCCACGTTCCGGGCTCTTCGGGACAACGGCAAGCGTTTTTCCCTTGGCGTGTACTGTTGTCAGTGCTTTCCCTTTCTCGGAATGACAAAACATGCACATCACTGATTTGGTGACCAAATCATAGTTAAGATAGGCACCAAACCATTAACGTTTCAAGACGCGTGCAATCACAAAGCGTGAATGTCCGTCTTGATCACAAACCATTGTTGAACGGAGGAGTGCGTATGTGGCCCGCTGTGTACAGTCCCTATCACCGCACGTAAAGTAAGTTCCGTTCCGACCGCAAAGATCCGTCCTATGAAAAGCCCCGCCGAAGACACGCTCATTCCTATCCTCCGCATCAGCTTTCCTCATGAGGACCGTCTCGGGCGCGGCAAGATGGAACTGCTCGAACATATCAGGGAAACGGGATCGATTTCCGCCGCAGGCAGAGCGATGGACATGTCCTATCGTCGTGCCTGGTTGCTTGTCAGCGATATGAACCGGATGTTCCGGGACCCCGTGGTCGAATCCCAGCGCGGTGGCCAGAAAGGCGGGGGTGCAGCGCTCACGCCGTTCGGTGATGAACTCCTTGCCCGCTTCCGAAAGATGGAGCGGATGGTGAAGTTCACCCTTGCGGAGGATCTGGCCTGGCTGGAGGCCAACCGATCGCCGCAAACCGATCGTTGATCACTGTTCGAGCGCGACGGTTTTTATGACGGCAAAGACAAACACCCCAATGCGCACGCCCAGCCGCTCTGCCGAAAAACTCGTGATCCGTGAGAGAATGATATCCCCACCGCAATCGACGAGCACATCGATCGTGGCGTCATCTGCCTGCGTCATGTCCCGAACAGTGCCTTCAAGCACGTTCAGCGCGCTCAGCGCCTCGGGCCTTCTCATTGCGAGCATCACGTCGCGAGAGGGGATCCGGACCCGAACCACCTTCCCGGGTGTGAGCGCCGCGCCCGGGACATGAAGCTGCGTTGATTTCAGCGTAATCGTCGCAATGCGATGCAGCGCATCGACGCTTTCGACCTTTCCCTCGAGGAGTGCACCCGCATCACGCCGCTCGAACGAGGCAGGCGAGTGGTTCAGCACATCCACGGCTGAGCCGACCGCCTCCACCTTGCCATCCCGCATGACCACGACCTGGTTGGCGAGGCGCGCCACCTCGGCGATCGAGTGGCTGACATAGACGATCGGAATATCCATCTCGTCGCGCAACCGCTCGAGGTAGGGCATGACTTCCGCTTTTCGGGCATCATCCAACGCAGCGAGGGGTTCGTCCATCAACAAGAGGCGGGGAGCCGAGAGCAGGGCCCGGCCAATTGCCACGCGTTGCTTCTCGCCACCAGAGAGCTTTTCCGGTCGGCGCTCCAGCAGGTTTTCTATGCCGAGCAGCGCGACAATTCGATCCAGGTTCTGCGCCGGACCGGCCGCTTTGGTAAACCACCCACCATATAGAAGATTATGACGGACACTGAGGTGCGGAAACAACCGCGCCTCCTGGAAGACATAGCCGAATCTTCGGCGATGCTTGGCGACGAAGATCCGCCGGTCGGTATCGGTCATGACGTCGCCGTCCAGGATCACTTGCCCACTGTCAGGCCGCGCCAACCCGGCAATGATACGGATCATCGATGTCTTGCCGGAGCCCGAACGACCGAAAAGAGCAGTGATCCCACGCTCAGAAGTGAAGTCGGTATCAAGGGCGAAGGTGCCAAGCCGCTGCTTTGCTTTCACGACAAGCGTCATTCCGGATCAATCCTCCGTCCCGCGATGCGCGACAACAATTCCGACGCTAGCAACGCGACCATCGAGATGGCGACCGCGACGAGCGTCAACCGCAGGGCGCCGGCGTCACCGCCCGGCACCTGCGTAAAGGAGTAGATCGCCGAAGAAATGGTCTGTGTTTCCCCAGGGATGTTGGAGACGAACGTGATGGTTGCCCCGAATTCCCCCATCGCCTTGGCGAAGGAAAGGATCATTCCGGCGATGATCCCGGGCAGTGTCAGCGGCAACGTAATCGTCATGAAAACCCAGAGCGGGCTGGCTCCCAGTGTGCCGGCTGCCTCCTCCAGTTTTCGATCGACCGCTTCGATCGAGAGCCGGATGCTACGCACCATCAGGGGAAAGGCCATGACCGCGCAGGCGAGTGCTGCACCTGTCCAGCGAAACGAAAAGACGATGCCAAAATACTGGTCGAGAAAACTGCCGATCGGTCCGCGCCGCCCAAAGAGGATCAGCAAAATGAAGCCTGTGACGACAGGCGGAAGGATCAGCGGCAGGTGAACGACACCATTCAGGATCGACTTACCCCAAAACCGTCCGCGCGCCAGCAACAGGGCGACTCCGATACCGAATGGCAAACTTGCCAGCATCGCGACCACTGACACGCGCAGACTGAGCAAGATTGCCGTCCATTCATCATTGCTCAGGCCGAGTGCGTCCAAGCCAGTCTCTCCAAAAATAGAAGGCCCGTTCGAACGGGCCCTCTCAGGCTATGCTTTCATGCGAAAAATCGCAATCATTTCAATATGGTGAAGCCCTCCTCGGTAAAGAAATGAGCGGCTTTCTCCGACTTCAGGAATTCCAGGTAGGTCGCGGCATCCGGATTCTTGCTCTCGGAGAGAATGGCGATCGGATAAATGATCGGAGGATGCGAATCCGCCGGGAAGGTGCCGACGACGGCAACGCCCGCGTCCGCGGAGGCATCGGTCTGATAGACGATGCCATAGGGAGCCTCGCCGCGCGATACCAACGCAAGCGCGGCACGAACGCTTTCAGCGCCGGCGACCTTGGCTTCAACCGAGGGCCACACGCCAAGCGCTTCAAGCGCAGCCTTGCCGTACTTACCAGCCGGAACCGACTTCACCTCACCCATGGCGAGCTTGCCATCACCGAGCAAAGTCGCAAGGTCAAAGCCCTTCGTGATCTCGACCGGTTTGGCGTCATCCTTAGCTGCGACAAGCACGATCTTGTTACCCAACAGATTGGACCGGCTGTCGGCCTTGATCAGATTCTTCTTCGCAAGATAGTCCATCCAGTCCAGGTCGGCGGAGATGAAGATGTCCGCCGGTGCGCCGCCTTCGATCTGTTTAGCAAGCGCCGAGCTCGCAGCGTACGAGGCAACAGTCTCCTTGCCGCCCTCCTTCGCCCAAGCAGCATTCGCTGCATCGAGCGCGTTCTTTAGGCTGGCCGCCGCGAAAACGGTGACCTTCTCCGCAGCTGCGGCAGGTGTTGCGGCAACGCCCAGAAAAGCGGCCGAAAAGGCGGCGGCAGCGAATTTGATCCATTGGCGGCGACTGTGCATGATACCTCCCGAGTTTCGAAATATTTGTAGAAATATAACGTCGCCAGCACCTTGGCTAGCGCTATATTTCAACAAGCATAACCCCTCGGATCACTGGTCAACTTCAGACTTCACACATTCGTGAACTGCATGTCTAAACGCCTTCGGCTCCCAAATTTGCAAAAATGACCCCATGATTTTAGGGGAAGATTCCCCAAAGGTTTGGGATCTCGACAGAAATCCCCGAAACTGCGAAATAATTGGGCAGGATGATACCGGTCGCCTCGCATAGCCATGCTTTCAATGCATTGCTGCAATGCAATGAAACCGGTTCAAAAATCCGGTTACTATGGTACAACACACTCATCGAACGGCGATCTCCTCCTCCCAAAGCCGTTGGATATGGATCGGCAGCACTCCTCCTCCCAGTTGTCGATCAAGTTTACAAAGCCCGACGGATCTCCTCCCCCGTCGGGCTTTTCATTTGTCAAACCCGGAAAAATCGAACTATTTCAGAGCGCCGTTCGTGGCGCGGATGGCAGTCGAGCTTAGGCCGGAGCGCGGACCGTGTATGAAGGTCCAGGCTGGCGCCCGCCGCTTCCAGAGCGCGCGCGAATCGTCCTCGTCGATGCGAGCGAAATCAAACGTCCTTGCCATCTTCGATGACAAAAGCGACAGGGTGGAGCCTGGGCGGTCGATAACGGCAATCGGAAATGTGTTGACGATGTCCTGCCAGTGTTGCCACTGATGGAAAGTCTTCAGGCTGTCCGCCCCCATGATCCAGATAAAATGGACATGCGGATTTCGCGCCTTGACGCGAGCCAACGTGTTTGCCGTAAAGCTCGTCGCGAAATCGTGCTCGAACGCCGTGACCTTGACTAAGGGATGGCGGGCAAGCCGCTCGCTCAGCGCGATGCGTTCGGCAAGTGGCAAGAGATGGCGCCGATCCTTGAGCGGATTGCCGGGGGTAACAATCCACCACAGTTGATCGAGGCCAAGCCGCTTGATCGCGATTTCGGCAACCAGCGCATGCCCGTCATGCGGCGGATTGAAGGAACCACCGAAAAGACCAACGACCATGCCGCGCTCCGTATGCGGCATGCGAAGATAACGTCGGTCGACTTCGTCGTTGATCACGTCAGGGCCGGGTCTGTCCGGTGCCGTGCACCCGATACTTGAAGGATGTCAACTGCTCGACGCCGACGGGGCCGCGGGCGTGCATCTTGCCGGTCGCGATGCCGATCTCGGCACCCATCCCGAACTCGCCGCCATCGGCAAACTGGGTCGATGCATTGTGCAGCAGGATCGCGGAATCGACCTCGGTGAAGAATCGTTCGACCACATCGGGATCGTCGGCAATCACAGCCTCGGTGTGGTTGGAGGAATAGGTCTGGATGTGCTGGATCGCCCCGGAAATGCCCTCCACGACGGCAACCGAAACGATGGCATCCAGATATTCCGTCGACCAATCCTCCTCGGTGGCTGCCTTCACGCCAGGCATTGCCTGAACGACGGCTGCCGAACCGCGGATCTCGCAACCGGCTCCTGTAAGGGCGTCCAGCAGCGGGCGAAGATGCGTGCTGGCCACAGCGCCGTCGACGAGAATAGTCTCCACTGCACCGCAAATACCCGTGCGCCGCATTTTTGCGTTGACGACGATCTCCTTGGCCATTCCGAGATCGGCCGAGGCATCCACATAGATATGGCAAAGCCCTTCGAGGTGAGCGAAGACGGGCACCCTCGCCTCGTTCTGAACGCGCGCAACGAGGCTCTTGCCACCACGCGGAACGATAACGTCGATCGCACCATCCAGTCCGCGCAGCATCGCGCCAACGGCAGCGCGATCGGTCACCGGCACGAGCTGAATTGCGTGCTCCGGAAGTCCGGCGGCCTTCAGACCCTGCGCGAGGCAAGCATGGATTGCCTGCGACGAACGCCGGGAGTCCGAACCGCAGCGCAAAATGACCGCATTGCCAGCTTTCAGGCACAGCGCTCCAGCATCCGCCGTCACGTTCGGGCGGCTCTCGAAAATCACCCCGATGACGCCGAGCGGCGTGCGGACGCGCTCGATCTTCAAACCATTCGGCCGTTCCCAGGCCGCGATCACCTCACCGACCGGGTCCTTGAGAGCGGCTATCGCGCGGATGCCTTCAGCCATCTCGACAATGCGCTTTTCGGTCAGAGTCAAGCGGTCAACGAAGGACTTCAGCATATCCGTTCCGGCGACATCCTTTAGATCCTTGGCGTTTTCAGCGAGGATGTGATCCTTGTGGGCGAGAATCGCATCTGCCATGGCATTCAGCGCCCTGTTCTTCGCCTCGGTGGTTGCGAAGCCCAACGGTCGCGCCGCAGCCTTGGCCTTGCGGCCGATGTCATTCATCAGCGCGTCAATGTCAGGGCTCTGCGCAACAGTATCAAGCATAGCTTGTGTCCTTCTTCTGCCTTTCCGATTTTGAACTGATCTGCGACGTCATCACCATGTCGTCGCGATGGATCATGGCCGCGCGTCCTGCGTAACCGAGGATTGCCTCGATCTCCGTCGACTTGCGGCCAGTGATCCGCCGCGCTTCCTCGGCATCGTAGCCGGCAAGACCGCGCGCGATCTCGCGGCCGTTCGGGCCGACAATCGCCACCGTATCGCCGCGGCTGAAAAGCCCGATAACCTTGCGTACGCCCGCGGGAAGCAAGCTCTTGCCCGCGCCGAGCGCAGCGACGGCGCCCTCGTCGACGTGAAGTTCGCCGGCAGGCTGCAACTGGCCCGCAATCCAGGTCTTGCGTGCCGTGACGGGAGTCCTTGAAGGGGCAAACCACGAGGAGCGCGCGCCCTTTTCGATTGCCGAGAGCGGGCTGTCCGTCTTGCCGGAGGCAATGATCATTGCGCAGCCGGCCGTCGTCGCGATCTTGCCAGCATCGATCTTGGTACGCATGCCGCCACGCGACAGCTCGGACGCAGCACCCCCAGCCATGGCCTCGATTTCAGGTGTGATCTCAGCGATCGTGGCGAGAAGCTCCGCCTGTGGATCGAGGTGCGGTGGCGCCGTATAGAGCCCATCGATGTCGGATAGCAGAATGAGCAGATCGGCGCCGGTCATCGTCGCGACACGCGCAGCCAAGCGGTCGTTGTCGCCGTAGCGAATTTCGCTGGTGGCAACCGTGTCGTTCTCGTTGATGATCGGCACGGCGCCGATTTTCAGAAGCTGATTGATAGTGGCTCGCGCGTTGAGATAACGACGGCGCTCCTCGGTGTCGCCGAGCGTCAGGAGAATTTGGCCGGCAACGATCTCCTCCCGCGAAAGGCTCTCTGACCAGGCACGCGCCAAGGCGATCTGGCCGACGGCTGCCGACGCCTGGCTTTCCTCCAGCTTCAAGGCGCCCGAAGGCAGGTCGAGGACCGACCGACCGAGCGCGATCGCTCCCGACGAAACGACGAGGATGTCAACACCCTTGGCCTTCAGCGCCGCAATATCGCGGCATATTGCGTCCAGCCATGTCTTCTTCAGACCCGTCTTGCGATCGACGAGAAGAGCCGAGCCGATCTTGATGACGACGCGGCGATAGCGCTGGAGCGACTTACGCGTCGTCATTGACCTCGCCTTCATCATCCGAGACCATGTCGCGGTGGCGAAGCTTTGGTGCCTTGGCAAGCTTTTCCGCCGCGCCGGCATTCGCCTCGACGATGATATCGCGCAGGGCACGCAACACTTCGGTCATACCCTTGCCTGTCGCCGCCGAAATCTGGAACGGCGTCTTGCCGCAGGCCTTGGCAAGTTCCTTCGTCTTCTTCTTCAGCGTCGCGTCGTCCAACACGTCGATCTGCGAAAGCGCAACGATCTCGGCTTTATCGGTCAGTTCGTTGCCATAGGCTTCGAGTTCCGTTTTGACCGTCGTATAGGCCTTGCCGACTTTTTCCTCCTGCGCAGACACGAGATGCAGCAGCACGCGTGTGCGCTCGACGTGTCCGAGGAAGCGATCGCCAATGCCCACACCCTCATGCGCGCCTTCGATCAGCCCGGGAATATCAGCGAGAATAAACTCCTGCCCGTCGATGGTAGCGACCCCGAGATTCGGGTGAAGCGTCGTGAAGGGATAGTTGGCGATCTTCGGACGCGCACGCGTTACGGCCGCTAGAAAGGTCGACTTACCGGCATTCGGCAAACCGACGAGGCCGGCATCGGCAATCAGCTTCAGATGCAGCCAGACCGTCTTTTCTTCGCCGGGAAGCCCCGGATTTGCCCAATCCGGCGCCTGGTTGACCGACGACTTGAAATGCGCGTTGCCGAAACCACCATTGCCGCCAGTCGCGATCCGGAACCGTTGTCCCTCTCTCGTAAGGTCGCAAATTAATGTTTCCTGGTCCTCTTCGAGAACCTGCGTGCCGACCGGAACCTTGAGTGTCACGTCATCGCCGTTGGCACCGGTGCGGTTTCTACCCATACCGTGCGTGCCGATCTTGGCCTTGAAGTGCTGCTGGTAGCGGAAATCGATCAGCGTGTTGAGACCGTTGACCGCCTCGACCCAGACATCGCCGCCGCGTCCGCCGTCACCGCCATCGGGGCCGCCGAACTCGATGAACTTCTCGCGCCGGAACGAGACACTGCCCGCGCCGCCGTCTCCGGACTTGATATAGACCTTTGCTTCGTCGAGAAATTTCATTTTACTTCCATTGTCCAGTGGCAGTTCATCGCCCCTCTTGCCGCTTTCGATATAGGCGGTTCAATCGGAGGTCAAAGGATTATCGTGAAGTTTGCGAGCTATAACATACAGTACGGCTTCGGTCTTGATGGCATCTACGACCTCGACCGAATCGCCGCGAGCCTTGAGGGCAGCGACATCATCGCGCTGCAGGAGGTGACCCGAGGCTTCGTTCGCAACGATTATGCCGACATGGTTGCGGACCTCGCAGCGCTTTTTCCCGACCATTTCTGGGCCTATGGACCGGCTTGTGATCTGCATGTCGAAGAGGCTTCGGACGGTTGGCCGCCGCGCGGAACCCGCTTCCAGTTCGGAAACATGTTGCTCTCGCGCTGGCCTATCCTGTCGACCCGAACGCTGCTTCTGCCGCGCAGCCGAACGATCTCCAAGATCAATCTTCAGCGTGGCGCGACCGAGGCCGTTGTCGGGACACCCGCCGGCGCGCTGCGCGTCTATTCGGTGCATCTCGATCATGTCTCCATCGACGAGCGCAGCCGGCAGCTTTCCCATCTGAATGAGCACATCAACGCCTTTGTTGCCGAGGGCGGGTCGCTCACGGGCGGCGCAGAGTTCGACATCAGCGATCCGCCGCTGCCCGAGGATTACGTCGTGATGGGTGACTTCAACATGACGCCGGAATCGCCGGAATATTGCATTTTTGCCGGCGCCAGCGATGGCTATTACGGTCGTGTCCAGCGTATCGGTACACCGATCGACACGCTCGCGGCGCTGAAGGCCTATACGCCCGGCAGTTATAGCTGGATGGATCCCAAGGATCACGGCAAACGCATGCATCTCGACTACTGTTTCGTCAGCTGCGGCCTTGCAGGCCGCCTGAAATCCGCGAAGATCGACACAAATTCGGTCGGCTCTGATCACTTCCCTGTCTGGGTCGAGATCGATGGCTAAGGCTTGAGGCGTCCCGACACATCGGGACGTCTCCTTTCATCTCAAGCGATCCTGGCCTGTTGCAGGGCACCCGGCTTCAGCATGGTCTCGACATGCGTGACCATGGTGTTGCGCGCGTAGCTGTAGATTTCGCTACAACCGGTCATGCGGAAGCCGAGCTTTTCCTGCAACCTCAACGACGCCGGATTGTCCGCGAAGACGCCGGAATGAACCGTCGTCTCCGGCATACGGCGCGAAAAGCGCTCCAGCACGGCCGAGACCGCCTCGCTCATATAGCCGCGCCGCCAGTAGAAGCGGTTCAGCCAGTAACCGAGGTGCCAAAGGCCATGGCGAAGCTCGATCGCGACGACGCCGATATGAGCGTCGTCGCCGGCCGTGATGGCAAACTGCCAGTCGGGCATGCCACCCGCCGTCACCGGAACCAGCCAGTCCAGCGCATCCTGCCTGTCGTAAGGCGCAGGAACGCGCGCGAGCATGCGGGTAACGGCGAAGTCGGACAGCGTATCCGCGATCGCATCTGCATCGCCCAGCCTGTGCGGGCGCAGCACCAGCCGGTCGGTAGCGATGACCGGCAGCGGGCCGGGCGTCATCGATTGGCTCCTGGGCCTCTGAAGACTGATCGCGTTCATAGGACGCTCCCCCAGCTTCTCAGCGACATCCAGGTCTTGCGGTCGAGCCTGTACCACTCGACCGGCACGTTGCTGCCGAGCGCCAGCGATGCCGCCAGCCCCGATCCCTGGAACTGGAAACCGCACTTCTGGATGACCCGCCGCGAAGCGACGTTCATCACCCGGCAACGGGCATCGATCTGGTCGACATCCTGCCGTGTGCGGAAGACCATATCGACCAAAGCATGGCATGCCTCTGTCATAAAGCCTTGGTTCCAATAAGGTTCTCCGAGCCAGTAACCGATCTCGACGGTCCGCCCATCGAGATGCGGTTCGACCCCGCAGCACCCCACAAATGCGCCGTTCTCCGCCTTGGTGATCGCATAGACGCACTTGCCAATCTCGCCGTTTTTCGTGCGACGCACGAAGTCGGCAGCATCATTGGCCGTGTACGGGTGCGGCATGCGCGACACCATGGTGGCGACTTTGGCGTTGTTGGCAAGATGGGCAAGGGCGTCGATGTCTTCTTCGTGGGGCGCGCGCATGACGAGCCGTTCCGATAACAAGACAGGGCAATCGGTCCTTAACCGCTCTGGCCTCAGCCGTTCCTTGGGAGACCGCTGGTCTTCCCGGGGAGACCGCGATTGGCCTTCCCTCAACAATTCGCCTTGCATGTTCAGTCCTCCTTCGTTGGACAAGAAAAAAGGGGAGATGGCGCCCCATCTCCCCTGTTTTCTAGACTGAACCTGTTACGCTCAGCCGGGTCGATGAGACGCCGGCTGTTTTAGAGCGCTACCGGCTTATTCCGCTGCTTCCGCTTTCGGCATTACAGACACGTATACGCGACCGTTGGCCTTCGTTCGGTAGTTCACATTGCCGGCGGTAAGAGCAAAGATCGTGTGATCCTTGCCGAGGCCGACGTTGGAACCCGGATGCCACTGCGTACCGCGCTGACGCACGATAATGTTGCCTGCGATGACGGTTTCGCCGCCGAACTTCTTCACGCCAAGGCGCTTGGATTCAGAATCACGACCGTTGCGCGATGAACCGCCAGCTTTTTTGTGTGCCATTGGAGTTCTCCTTTAAACCTTAAAGTCCCGTGATCTTACTTAGCAGCCACGATGTCCGTGATACGGACAACGGTGTGATGCTGGCGATGGCCGCGCGTACGCTTCGAGTTCTGACGACGGCGCTTCTTGAAGGCGATGACCTTCTTGCCGCGGTTGTGCTCGACCACTTCGGCCTTGACGGAAGCGCCCTTGACGAAGGGAGCACCAATCGCAGCGTCGGCGCCTTCGCCGATTACGAGGACTTCGGTGAATTCAATTGCATCGCCAGCGGTTGCTTCAAGCTTCTCGATGGTCAGCACGTCGTTTGCTGCCACACGGTACTGCTTACCGCCGGTCTTGATGACTGCGAACATTTTTTATCCTTTCATGTTCGTTCCGGCTCGTGCCCGCCAAACAGCAGGTGGCCGTCTTTTTATCAGTCGAGGTTAAGCAGGGATTTCAGGAGCTTCAGCCCAGAACTCTCACTGCCGGTGATCTGCCCGCGCAAGCGCGAGACAGGCAGGCGCAGACTTCTCCACACCTATTGCGGAGCCGAGATACGCGAGCCCCAAAAAACTGTCAAGGCAAAAGGATGAAAAGCTTTGAGATTTCGTCTTGCCAGCTTGTCATTCTCTCGTTATGAGAACGCCCGCGCCGAACAAGCGCCGACCAGACCGCGGAGAGGTGGCAGAGTGGTCGAATGCACCGCACTCGAAATGCGGCATACCTGCAAGGGTATCGTGGGTTCAAATCCCACCCTCTCCGCCATTGGATCCCTTGTGTTCCAAGGTTTTCCCGCAGCCTCTGGTTTTCGTCAAGCTTGGATCGTCGCCCAAATTGGCTAGGGCCACATTCTCGGCACGACCTAGTATTTGCCGCGCATCCCAATATTCAGGATCTACCGGCTGGCGATGTCTGGCCGCATGTAAGCGAATGTTCGCTAGTTTAACATGAGGCTCAGACGTGTTAAGAAAATGCGTTTTTTTTAACTCATTGAGTCGCACATGTTAAAGCCGACCTACTCCTTGCCAGATCTTTCTAAACTCTCCGACTTGGAGACCATTGAGGTATTGAAAGCACTCGCCTCCGCGAACAGATCGCTCGCTGAGCTGAAAGGGCGAGCGGCTGCGATACCGAACCAAGGTATCCTGATCGATACCCTGGCACTACAAGAAGCGAAGGCCAGCTCAGAAATCGAAAATATCGTCACGACGCAGGATGAACTCTTTCAAGCGGAGCTATTTCCGGAAGGTCCAGAGTCTCCAGCAGCAAAAGAGGTCTCCCTATATCGCGATGCGCTTAAGTATGGCTTCGATAAACTCACCCAGTTTGAGGGTCTGCTGCCCAATTCAACTATCGTCGGCATGTTCCGTCTCCTCAAGCAGCGGGACGATGGTTTCAGGCAAACTCCAGGCACTGCGCTGAGGAACGATCGGACTGGCGAGATTGTCTATATCCCGCCACAAGATCAGCGAGAGATTGCTTTCGCTATGGATGCCTTAGAGCGGTTCATCAATGACGATCGGTTGTCACCGCTTGACCCGCTCATCAAGATGGCGCTGGTGCATCATCAGTTTGAGAGCATACATCCGTTTCCGGATGGAAACGGCCGCATAGGGCGTATTTTGAATGTGCTCTATCTGACACGCGCCAATCTGCTCGAAACCCCTATTCTCTATCTTAGCCGGGCAATCAATAACTCGAAGGGCGAGTATTATCGGCTGCTTCAACATGTGCGCGACACCGCCGAGTGGGAAGGTTGGCTGGTTTACATGCTCAAAGCTGTTGATGAGACAGCAAAGACAACTCTCGATCTCATCGAAAACATTCGCGAGCAGATATCGACAACCAAGCGAAGACTCCGGGAAGAGTTCCCGAAGCTATATTCGCAGGATCTTTTGAATAACCTATTCAGGCATCCTTACACGCGGATCGACTATGTGCAGCAAGAGTTAAATGTCACTCGACAGACTGCTGCTCGCTACCTTGATACGTTGGCGGACGCAGGTTTTGTTAGCAAACATCAAAGCGGCAGAAACAATTACTATATCAACGATCGGCTGGTCGCCCTGTTTTTGAAAGTCTCCGAGTAATAGAATACACTCGAGACAGCGGCTTCGGTGAGACATTGATGCCGTTTTGGCGGGCGGCATCGTGGGTTCAAATCCCACCCTCTCCGCCATTGGATCCCATTCGCGACTTTCAATTTGACGCCAAGTTGCTCCGCTGCAGTCGAAGCTGCCCGCTATGAATTCCGCCGGCGCTTTTCGAAGAAAGCGGCAATACCGGCCTGTGCCTCGTCCGTCTCCCAGCTGTCTGCGAGTTGAGAAATCACGCTGTCGATGATCTCGTCCGTGATGGGCGCGGCGAGAGAACGTGCGAGAGCCTTGGCGCGCGCTGCAGCCTGCGGCGAGGCCGCGATGAATTCGTCCGTCTCCTTGTCGACGGCGCGATCGAGATAGGCGGGCGCGACAACGGAAGCAACAAGACCGATCGACTTGGCATAGGCAGCATCAAACGTTCGGCCGGAGACGAAAAGAGAACGCGCAGCAGAGGCGCCGATCCGCGCTACGACATAAGGGCTGATCGTTGCCGGTATCAGGCCGAGCCGGACTTCCGTCAGGCCGAAACGCGCGGCCTCCGAGGCAATTACGGTGTCACAGACGCTAATCAACCCGATACCGCCGCCGAAGGCGCTTCCGTGGACGCAACCGATGAGCGGCTTCGGCATTTCGTTCAACGCCTTGAACATCATCGCCAGCCGTCGCGCCTCGGCGATTCTCTTCGCCCGGCTCGCCTTGAACTGGGCTCTCATCCACTCCAGGTCGCCGCCGGCACAGAAGCTCTTCCCTGCGCCGGCAAGCACGATGGCGCGTACCCTCTTATCCGACCCAAGCACGCTTGCGGCTTCGGTCAACTCGTCGATCATCTCCGCCGACATGGCATTGTGCTTGTCGTCACGGGCAAGCGTAAGCCGCGCAACACCGCGCTCGTCGATCGAGATCATCAGCGTTTCCGGCATTATCCTGCGCTCCTCAGGCTCTGTGCAAAATGGGCAGCCTGTTCCAGCTTCTCTACCGAGAGTCCGGTCCGGTAGCCCTTGCGGGCAAGGAACTGCGCGACAGCCAAGGTATCAACGTTCCCCTTCGCGCCGGGGGCATAGGGACAGCCGCCCAATCCGCCCACCGACGCATCGAAAACCCGCAGCCCGTGCTTCAACGAAACCTCGATATTATCGAGAGCCCAGCCGTCGGTGTCATGGAAATGACCAGCAAGCATTGTCGCCGGTGCATAGGAAAGGACCGTCACCAGCATCTGATCGACCTCCTCCGGACGTCCTCGGCCGATCGTATCGCCGAGGCTGATCTCGTAGCAGCCCAATGCATGCAGGCTCTCGACGACCAGCGCCGCCGCATCCGGCGAGACGGCCCCCTCATACGGGCATTCGACCACGCAGCTGACATAGCCGCGCATGGGGACACCGCGCGCATGGCTTGCGTCTGCAACCGGCTTGAAACGTTCGATGCTCTCGGCGATGGAGCAGTTGATATTCTGCTGCGAGAAGCTCTCCGAGGCGGAAGCGAAGATCGCGACTTCGTCCGCGCCCGCCGCCATCGCGGCCTCGAACCCTTTCATATTCGGTGTCAGAACGGCATAGCGGACCCCCGGCCTTCGCTTGATACCTGCCATCACCTCGGCGGCGTCGGCAAGCTGCGGCACCCACTTCGGGCTGACAAAGCTTGTCGCCTCGATCCGCTCGAAACCACATTCGGAGATCATGTCGATCAGAGCGATCTTCGTCGCCGTCGGGATCAGATCCTTCTCGTTCTGAAGGCCATCACGCGGAGCCATCTCAACGATCGAGACATCCCGCGGCAGCAGTGACGATTCTCCGGGCTGCACAATCACGTCTCCTCTACCCGGAGCGTCAGAAGCACCGCGCCTTCATCAACCTGCTGTCCTTCACTCACCTCAACGGCTTCCACCGTCCCATCGCGGGCCGCAACGAGCGTCAGTTCCATCTTCATCGCTTCCATGACGACAAGCGCATCGCCCTTGGAGACTTCCGCCCCCGAACTCGTGCGCACGATCTTCACAAAGCCCGGCATCGGCGCGATCAACCTGTTGCCGTCAGCCACATCAGCCGCACTGAAATCGAGCGGGTTGCCAAGGTGGAACACATGCGTTCTGTGGTCCACGCTGACCACCATGTGATGCGCCGCCACGCTCGCCTTGACCTGCACCTGTCGGCCATCGACCTCCGCCCTGCAGCCATCATCCTGCCGGCTGACGATCTTCACTGGAATGACTCGTCGGCCATCATGCACGGCAAAGAAATCGAAGCCCTTGGCGGCAACTCGCAGCGTTGAATGCCCACCTTCGTAGGTTAGCACGACGATACGCTGCATTTCGCTCCAGAGCTGCCAGTGCCCCAGCGTCAGCCATGGATCGCCATCCGACGATTGCGTAAGCGCGCCCAGCGACAGGACGGCGGCAAGCGCAACGACGGTGTCGACTGGCGGCTCGATGGCGGTCAGCGATTGCAGATTGCGATCGATCAGCCCGGTATCCGGGTGCCCAGCGGAAAATTCTTCCTGTGCGCTCAGCCTGGCGAGAAAATCGAGATTGGTGGTGACGCCGATGATATGCGAGCTTTGCAAGGCCCTGGTCAGTCGCAACAGCGCGACACTGCGACTGGGCCCGTGCACGACCATCTTCGCGATCAGAGGATCGTAGTGGGCGGAGACCGTGTCGCCGGGACGGATCCCGGCATCGATCCGCGCCGTAACGTCAGGAAAGTCTAGATGCCTGATCGTACCCGTTGCGGGCAGGAAACCTTTGGCCGCATCCTCGGCATAAATTCGCGCCTCGAAGGCCCAGCCGTAGATTTCGAGCTCCGACTGCTTCTTCGGCAGGGGCTCGCCGGCGGCTACGCGCAATTGCCACTCGACCAGATCAACCCCAGTGATTGCCTCAGTGACGGCATGCTCGACCTGAAGGCGGGTATTCATCTCCATGAAATAGAAGCGATCCGGCCAGAGGCCGTTTGACACATCCGCAATGAACTCCACGGTGCCGGCACCGCGATAGGAGATGGCACGCGCCGCGCGCACGGCCGCCTCGCCCATCGCACGGCGCATTTCCGGCGTCATGCCCGGAGCCGGCGCCTCCTCGATCACCTTCTGATGGCGGCGCTGGAGCGAGCAATCGCGCTCGAAAAGATGAACAACGTTGCCATGCCGATCCCCGAAGATCTGAACTTCGATGTGGCGTGGCCGAACGAGATACCGCTCGATCAACACGGCGTCGTCGCCAAAGGCAGCCTTCGCCTCACGCCGCGCGGCGGCGAGCGCCTCGGGAAATTCCTCTTCGCTGTCGACACGGCGCATGCCCTTGCCGCCGCCGCCAGCGCGGGCCTTGATCAGGACGGGGTAGCCGATCAAGGTCGCCTGATCGGCCAGAAACCCGTCATTCTGTTCCTCGCCGTGATAACCCGGGACAACGGGCACTCCCGACTGGTCCATCAACGCCTTTGCCGCATCCTTTAATCCCATGGCGCGAATGGAAGATGGCTGCGGCCCAATAAAGACGATGCCTGCCGCCTCGACGGCTGCTGCAAAATCGGCATTCTCGGATAGAAACCCGTAACCGGGATGAATGGCTTCGGCGCCAGTCCTTTCCGCCGCGGCCAGAATCCGCTCGATAGAGAGATAGCTTTCCTGCGCGCTGGCAGGCCCCAGACGGACAGCCTCATCAGCCATTTCTGCATGTAGCGCGCCGACATCGGCATCCGAATAGACTGCCACAGTGGCAATCCCCATGCGCCTGGCAGTTCGGATCACCCGGCAAGCAATCTCGCCACGGTTTGCGATGAGAATTTTCTGGAACATCGCTACCTCACATCCGGAACAGGCCGAAGCGCGTGTCTTCAATCGGTGCATTCAGCGCCGCAGACAGCGAGAGACCGAGCACATCTCGGCTCTTGGCCGGATCGATCACCCCGTCATCCCAAAGGCGCGCCGACGCATAGAGCGGATGGCTCTGTCGTTCGAAGAGATCGAGCACCGGCTGCTTGAAACTAGCCTCCTCCTCCGGCGTCCAAGGGGTGCCGCCACGGGAAAGCGCCTCTCCCCGGACGGTCGCAAGGACACCGGCCGCCTGCTCTCCGCCCATGACCGAGATGCGGCTGTTCGGCCATGTCCAGAGAAAGCGCGGCGAGAAGGCGCGACCCGCCATGCCGTAGTTACCGGCACCGAAGGAACCTCCAACCAGCATCGTCACTTTCGGCACAGCAGTCGTTGCGACCGCGGTCACGAGCTTGGCACCATTCTTGGCGATGCCTTCTGTCTCGTATTTGCGGCCGACCATGAAGCCTGTGATGTTCTGGAGGAAGACGAGCGGTATCCGGCGTTGCGAGCAAAGCTCGACGAAATGAGCACCCTTCAGCGCCGACTCGGAAAACAGCACGCCGTTGTTCGCAACCACGCCCACGGGGATGCCATGGATGTGAGAAAAGCCGCAAATCAACGTCGTTCCATAGCGTGCTTTGAACTCGTCAAAACGGGAACCATCGACGAGACGCGCAATCACCTCGCGCACATCGTAAGGGACGCGCAGGTCGGCAGGGACAATACCGGCGATTTCCGCCGGATCGAAGAGCGGCGCTTCGACCGGCTGACGCTCGACGCCACCCGAGTTGGACCGATTGAGGTTGGCGACAGCGCGTCGAGCCAATGCCAGCGCTTGTGCATCGTCACGAGCGAGATGGTCTGCAACGCCGGAGAGCCTTGTATGCACGTCGCCGCCGCCGAGGTCCTCTGCCGAGACGACTTCGCCGGTCGCAGCCTTCACCAGCGGAGGGCCGGCAAGGAAGATGGTGCCTTGCCCCTCAACGATGATCGCCTCATCGGACATGGCCGGCACATAGGCACCGCCCGCCGTGCACGAGCCCATGACCACCGCAATCTGCGGAATGCCCGCCGCAGACATGTTCGCCTGATTGTAGAAAATCCGACCGAAATGATCTCGATCCGGAAACACCTCGTCCTGGTTCGGCAGATTCGCACCGCCCGAATCCACGAGGTAGATGCAGGGCAGATTGTTCTGTACGGCGATCTCCTGCGCGCGCAGATGCTTCTTCACCGTCATCGGATAGTAAGTGCCGCCTTTCACCGTCGCATCGTTGCAGACAATCATGCAATCGCGGCCCGAAACGCGACCGATGCCGGTTATCAGGCCAGCGCCGGGCGCCTCGTTGCCATACATGCCGTGAGCCGCGGTCAATCCAATCTCGAGAAACGGTGTCGCCGGATCGAGCAGTCCGGCGATCCGATCCCGCGGCAGCATCTTGCCGCGAGCGACGTGACGCTCACGGGCTGCAGCTCCGCCGCCGTTTGCGGCACTCAAAGCCGCTTCTTCGATGACACGGATCGCTTCGGTCATCGCCGCGCGATTCGTCCTGAAGCTCTCCGAATTCGGCGAAATCTGCGACTTCAAAATCGTCATTCGTCACCAGGATAGGTTATCGGATAAATTCTCTTGTCAAGCCGTCTCCGCGAAAAGCTCGCGGCCGATCAACATGCGCCTTATTTCGGAAGTGCCGGCACCGATCTCGTAGAGCTTTGCGTCGCGCAGCAGCCGGGCCGCAGGATAATCGTTCGTGTAGCCATTGCCCCCGAGCGCCTGGATTGTCTCGAGGGCCAGAAGCGTCGCTTTTTCGGCAGCATAAAGAATACAGCCGGCGGCATCCTTGCGTGTCGTCTCGCCGCGATCGCAGGCGGCCGCCACCGCATAAACATAGGCGCGCGCCGTGTTCATGGTCACATACATGTCGGCGAGCTTGCCCTGCATCAGCTGGAATTCGCCAATCGCCTGACCAAACTGCCTTCTCTCGTGAAGATAGGGCACGACGACATCCATGCAGGCCGCCATGATGCCGATCGGCCCAGCGGAAAGGACGACGCGCTCATAGTCCAGTCCCGACATCAGAACGCGCGCGCCACCACCGACGGTGCCGAGCACATTTGCCTCCGGCACCCCACAATTCTCAAAGATCAGTTCGCAGGTATTGGAACCACGCATGCCAAGCTTGTCGAGCTTGGGCCCGGTCGAGAAGCCCTTGAAGGCCTTCTCGACGAGGAAGGCCGTGATGCCGCGCGGTCCCGCTTCCGGGTCGGTCTTTGCGTAGACCACCAGCACATCGGCGTCCGGACCGTTGGTGATCCACATCTTGTTGCCGTTGAGAACGTAACTGTTACCCTGCTTCTCCGCCCGAAGCTTCATCGAAACGACGTCGGATCCGGCGCCCGGCTCGGACATGGCAAGGGCGCCGACATGTTCACCGGAAATCAGGTTGGGCAGGTACCGCGACTTCTGATCAGCGGTTCCATTCCGGCTGATCTGATTGACGCACAAATTGGAATGAGCGCCGTAGCTGAGTCCAACGGAGGCCGAAGCGCGGCTGATCTCTTCCATCGCGATGCAATGGGCCAGATAACCTAATCCGGCGCCGCCGTAGGCCTCTTCAGCTGTGATCCCGAGCAGCCCCATGTCACCCATCTCGCGCCAGAGCGGCGTTGGAAAACTGTTGCTGCTGTCGGTCTCGGCAGCGAGCGGTGCGATGCGCTCCGTCGCGAAACGTCGAACGCTGTCGCGGAGCGCCTCGATCTCGTCCGCCAGACCAAATCTCAAACCACCGGAATACATGCCTTCCCTCCCAAGTCCGGCGCGCGCTTACCGCAGCGTCCGGTATGCGTGTGTCGTTATTCTCCCGTCATTGTTTTCACGCGCGTATCTTGTCGGCAGCTCCTCCACCGCCGGTCGGCTCGATAAATTTCGTTGAAGAATGTGAAAATGGCAAGCATTTCCGGTCGGCCGGTTTCTGACCGCCCAGTTTGCTCCGGCGAGTATTCGATAGATCTTCCGCCCGCATCTGCCCTTCCTCCCGAAATAGGCAACGACCTGAATACGCACGGGATGAACAAAAGGATGCTAGCATTGGGCGCGCGGAATTTCTGAACCAAGACGGTTCGTCTTGCGCAAAATATGGAAAGAATTCGTCGCCGGGACGACGCGTTCAACCGCTCAGGGCTATCCGACAAGATCGGCAGCCTAACTGGCGGCCAGCACCGATTGCTATGAGATTAACGCTTGATGGCGCGACCGCTGCGGCTTTCGGCGATTGCCCGCACTTGATGGCGGCGAACCAGCTCGGCCTGTACCTCGGCTTGAAATGTCATGACCTGGGCGCGCACCTCGTCTTCGGAGCAGCCAAGCGACGCCAACTCGTCTGCCAACCGGCGGCACTCTGTCTTCCAGAAGCGCACCGCGTCCTCACCGTGGCGGCGGTCCAGTTCGGCCGCGCACCGATCAATGTCACCGGCGCGCGAGGCGACCGGGAAAAGCACGATCTCGCTTGTCGTCATTGCTTGCAGAGTTTTGTTTGACTGTACTGGCATCGACTCATTCCGTTGCGTTCGACTCATTCCTAGCTGACCATGGTTAACGCTTTCCTCTCCCCATCAGGCAAACGTGCCAGCTCGATCTATCGCGACTCTCACCAGCGGGTTCGGAGCGGGTATTTTGAGCGCTGCCTTCCGCCACAAGCAGGACTTCCGAACCGGCAAAAATGCCGCTAGGCTTCTGCAAGCTGCTTTGTCGGTGCAGCGAGGGGGCTGAAATCGGTGAGAAGTGTGATCGCGAAGCCTGTCGCGGCGGCCATCGTGGTGTTTGCGCGTGCAATTACTGCCGTGCGCGCCATCTGGCCAAATGACGGCATTCCCGAGGGGCAGTGTGTCTATTTCGCCAATCATTCCAGCCACGGCGATTTCATTCTGGTCTGGGCCGTCCTGCCGCCCCGTCTGAGGCGCCGGACGCGCCCCGTTGCCGGCGCGGAATATTGGCTGAAGTCATCGATCAACCGTTTCATCGGCCGCGATGTCTTCGACGCAGTGCTTATCGAGCGGGATCGCGAGAAGCGGGCCCGCGACCCGATTGAAGTCATGGCCGAGGTGGTCGATTCCGGATCGTCTCTTATTCTCTTCCCCGAAGGCACTCGCAACCAGACCGATGCTCAGTTGCTGCCATTCAAGAGCGGGCTTTTCCATCTCGCTTCGAGTCGGCCGGACCTTCAGCTCGTGCCGGTCTGGATCAACAATCTCAATCGGGTCATGCCAAAGGGCGAGATTGTTCCGATCCCCCTTATCTGCACCGTGACCTTCGGCAACGCTATGCGAATCGAAGCCGGCGAGAGCAAGGAAAACTTCCTCGACAGGGCGCGCACCGCGCTAATTGATCTTTCACCAAAGCACCCGGGCGGTAACGAATGAATGCAGCAAACTCCGACCTGTGGACGCTTGTTCTTGGTATCTTCACGCTCCTCGTCGTTTCCTCGGCCATTGGCTACCTGCTGCAGCAACGCCTGCCCACCGGTCGGTCGAATGCCGCAATCGAGAACCTGAACGCGCGGATCAAGGCATGGTGGATCATGGTGATCCTGATCGGCCTCGCCTTTCTCGCCGGACGGATCGGCGTGCTCCTCCTTTTTGGTTTCTGCTCTTTCGCGGCATTGCGTGAATTCATTACCCTGACCGACACCAAACGCGCTGATCACTGGGCACTCGCGGCTGCCTTCTTCGTCGTGCTCCCGCTCCAGTATTGGCTGCTGTGGGAGAGGCAATACGGCATCTTCTCGATCTTCATCCCGGTCTACGCGTTCCTCCTAATGCCGATCATCTCCGTATTGCGCGGCGACACCGAGCGTTTCCTGATACGCATCGCCGAGGTGCAATGGGCGCTGATGATCTGTGTATTCTGTGCCTCACACGTTCCGGCATTGTTGACGTTGACGATTCCAGGCTACGAGGGCCGCAACGTTCTCCTGATCGCCTTCCTGGTGATCATCGTGCAGCTTAGCGATGTCCTGCAATATGTCTGGGGCAAGCTGTTCGGTCGCACCAAGATCGCGCCAAGCCTGTCTCCATCGAAGACGGTGGAAGGATTTGTCGGGGGCGTGGCCAGTGCGACACTGATCGGCGCCGCCCTGTGGTGGATCACGCCCTTCACACCGTTTCAGGCCGGGGTCATGGCCTTCGTCATCACGATGATGGGCTTCTTCGGCGGTCTCGTCATGTCGGCGATCAAACGCGACCGCGGCGTCAAGGACTGGGGCCACCTTATCGAAGGCCATGGCGGACTAATCGACCGGCTCGATTCCGTCGTCTTTTCCGCACCGATCTTCTTCCACATTGTCCGCTATTGGTGGTCAGCCACATGATGGCGCCGCTACGCCGGCTCGCCCAGAGCAGTGTGATGCACGTGCTTTTCGCGTTTGTCGCCATGGGAGGCTGGGCGGTCCTCGCCAACAGCAATCACCCGCTGCAGCGAGCCCTGCTGGCCGGCGTTGTGCAAGGCGGACTCTCGGCCTGCCTCACCTTCTTTCTCAAGACGGTGATCGAACGACTCTCGAAGCAGTTCGAAGGCCGCGCCGGTCTATGGGCGCCACCGTTGATCGCCAGCCTTGGCTCTACTACCGTGCTGATCTCGATCCACGCATTAAGCGGTACGCCGGAAATCCTGAAGACCATAGCAGTACCACTGGCCGTCTCGACGAGCTACGCGGCGGTCTACAATTACTTTCTCTATCAAAAGAGGATCGAGGCATGACGGAAACGGGCGATCGCCGGCCGTTGGCAAGCAGGGACACGCAATGGGCAAGGCGCATTGCGCAATGGCTGGCGGCGAGATCGATTACGCCGAACCAGATCTCCCAGGTAAGCATGGTCGCCGCGGCGCTGGCGGGCGGCTCCTTTTGCTTTGCCGGTTCTGAGATCGGATGGGGCCGGGCTCTTCTGCTCGTCCTCGCGGCCGCCCTCTGCCAATTACGACTGCTGTGCAATCTCTTCGATGGCATGGTTGCCGTCGAAGGCGGCAAGGGCGCAGCCGACGGACCGTTCTGGAACGAGTTCCCCGACCGCGTCGCCGACATCCTCATCCTGGCCGGTGTGGGGTTTGGCATCGGATCGCCTGGGCTCGGTTGGGCAGCGGCATCCTTTGCCGTGTTGACAGCCTATGTTCGCGAGCTCGGACGAGCAACGGGAACGCCGAGCGACTTCTCAGGCCCGATGGCAAAGCAACACCGCATGGCGACGATCACCGCCGCAGCCGTTCTCTCAATCCTCGAGCCGCTCTGGAACGGGCACAACCAGGTCCTGCTCGTGGCTCTCTGGCTGATCGCCATCGGTGCCGCATTCACGGCCCTGCGACGTGGCAGAAATGTCGTTCGAAACCTGAAGGCCGGCCACGCCGACAATTGACGCGCTTCGCTCAATCCTTGCCAGCCGTACCAAAATGCCCGAAAGTGCGCTTTGCAGCCGAACAGAGCAGCAATAGAACGATCGCGCCGCTTCTTCTTTTCCCCGAAGCGGCCTTGGACTAGCCTCGCTTCGGCGAGGCATTTTTCTTTTCTCCGCATTTATAAGATTTTTATATCCGCGGCCTGCCGCCAATCTCGAACGCTTATGCGCTTCGGTCGCATATTAACGTCCGAGAGATCCAAGGATCATCTCCACGCCAGAAAGCATGAAAGGTGCCATCCGGTGGACGGCGCCCTTTGTCTTGTCTGACTCCAGAAGAACAACAGGAGTCAAGATCAATGATGGACATAGTTCTACTCGCCACAGCAATCGTATTTTTCGCCCTATGCTTTGCCTACACCAAAGCCTGCGACCGGCTTTGACCGGAGGAAGCGCCATGACCCTCGACTATATTCTGAGCGGTGGCGTCACCGTGTTCCTCACGGTCTACCTCACCTACGCTCTCATTCGCCCCGAGCGTTTTTGACCGTCGCATCCCTTGCGGGAACTACGCGCCAGGCAGAACCAATCGGGTATTGAAAGTTACCTCCCATGACCCTCAACGGATGGCTTCAGATCCTGCTTTACTGCGGGATCATCATCGTGCTCGTCAAACCGCTCGGCGGCTACATGACACGCGTCTTCAGTGGCGAGCGCACGCTTCTCTCACCAGTCCTCGTTCCGATCGAACGAGGGCTCTACGCGCTTGCCGGCACCAGCGAACGCGAAGACCAACACTGGACTTCGTATGCATTTGCGATGCTGATGTTCAACCTCCTCGGCGTCATCGTTCTCTATGCTCTGATGCGCCTGCAGGCCATCCTGCCCTATAACCCGGCAGGCATGGCTGCCGTCGGGCCCGAGCTTTCCTTCAACACTGCTACGAGTTTCGTCAGCAATACCAACTGGCAGAACTACGGCGGCGAAAGCACGATGTCCTATCTTACGCAGATGGCCGGGCTGACTGTGCAGAACTTTGTTTCTGCCGCAACCGGCATGGCGATTGCTATCGGGCTCATACGCGCGTTCTCGCGTGCGTCGGGTAAGGCGATCGGCAACTTCTGGGTCGATATGGTGCGTAGCACGCTCTACATCCTCCTGCCGATCTGCATCGTGTTGACGCTGGTCTATGTCTATCTTGGCGTTCCACAGACCTTGGGCCCCTATGTCGACGCAACGACCCTCGAGGGCGCCAAGCAGACGATCGCCCTCGGCCCTGTCGCCTCGCAACTTGCCATCAAGATGCTCGGCACCAACGGCGGCGGCTTCTTTAACGTCAACTCGGCGCATCCGTTCGAGAACCCCGACAACATCTCGAACATGATCCAGATGGTCTCGATCTTCGCAATCGGCGCCGCCTTCACCAACGTCTTCGGCCGCATGGTCGGCAACCAGCGGCAGGGTTGGGCAATCCTCGCCACCATGGGAATCCTGTTCATCGCCGGTGTGACAGTCACTTACTGGGCTGAAGCCGCGGGCAACCCTCTGATGCATGCCTTTGGTCTGCAGGGCGGCAACATGGAAGGCAAGGAAGTCCGCTTCGGCGTCGCCATGTCATCGCTCTTTGCCGTCATAACAACCGCTGCGTCCTGCGGCGCAGTCAACGCGATGCACGGCAGCTTCACGGCGCTCGGCGGCCTGATCCCGCTCATCAACATGCAGCTTGGCGAAGTCATCGTCGGCGGCGTGGGCGCGGGCTTCTATGGCATCCTGCTCTTCGTCATCATCGCGATCTTCGTCGCTGGGCTGATGGTCGGACGCACGCCGGAATATCTTGGTAAGAAGATCGAAGCCAAGGAGATGAAGATGGCAGTGCTTGCCATTCTTTGCTTGCCGCTTGCGATGCTCGTTTTCACGGCGATCGCCAGCGTCCTGCCGTCCGCTGTTGCCTCGATCGGCACTAGCGGCCCACATGGCTTCTCCGAGATCCTGTATGCTTACACCTCGGCTGCCGCGAACAACGGCTCCGCCTTCGGCGGCCTGACCGGCAACACGCCCTGGTACAACATCACGCTCGGTATCGGCATGCTGATGGGCCGCTTCCTGGTCATCGTTCCGGCACTCGCGATCGCGGGATCGCTCGTTGCCAAGAAGACCGTTCCGGCCTCCGCCGGCACCTTCCCGACGGATGGCCTGCTCTTCGTGGGCCTGCTCACGGGCACGATCCTGATCGTCGGCGGCCTGACTTTCTTCCCGGCGCTGGCGCTTGGCCCGGTCATCGAGCACTTGGTCATGATCGCCGGCCAGACCTTCTGAGGTGAAGCATGATCCTTCGTCACAGGCTTCGCAAATCCTTCAACGCACGTCCCGGTTCGCCGGGACGTGACAGCCAGCGGATGACCCGCGCCTCCGACATCATCCTCGTGATGCTCGCCGGTCTCCTCGTCATCGTCGCGGTCCTTCGGATTCTACACGGCTGATCGCACAACGGTCGCCTTACTCTTTCAAGCTGGAGTCTCTTATGAGCCAGGCAAAATCAGCGAGCATCATGGATTCTCGCATTCTCATTCCGGCCGTGGGCGCCGCTTTTAAAAAGCTCAACCCTCGGGCACTTGCAAGAAACCCGGTCATGTTTGTCGTGGCCACGGTCTCGACGCTGACCACCCTCCTTTTCATCCGCGATCTCGTCACCGGCGGCGAAAGTCTCGGCTTCTCCTTCCAGATCAACCTCTGGCTCTGGTTCACCGTGCTCTTCGCCAACTTCGCCGAAGCAGTCGCCGAAGGGCGAGGCAAGGCACAGGCGGATTCGCTGCGCAAGGCCCGCACCGAGACTCAGGCAAAACTGCTGACGGCCAATAACGGCACCGGCTACCGTCTCGTTCCGGGCACGAGCCTGAAGGTCGGCGATCTCGTCCTCGTCGAGGCTGGCGACATCATTCCCTCCGACGGCGAGGTGGTTGAGGGCGTAGCCTCGGTCAACGAAGCCGCGATCACCGGCGAATCCGCTCCGGTTATCCGCGAGTCCGGCGGCGACCGTTCAGCCGTTACCGGTGGCACGCAGGTCCTGTCCGATTGGATACGCGTCCGCATCAGCGCTGCTGCGGGACACACCTTCCTCGACCGCATGATTTCGCTCGTCGAAGGCGCGGAGCGCCAGAAGACTCCCAACGAAATCGCGCTCAACATCCTGCTCGCAGGCATGACGCTGATTTTCGTTCTGGCAACCGCCACGATCCCGAGCTTTGCAAGCTATGCCGGCGGCTCTATTCCAATTATCATCCTTGTCGCTCTTTTCGTGACACTGATCCCGACCACCATCGGAGCGCTTCTCTCGGCGATCGGCATTGCGGGCATGGACCGTCTCGTGCGCTTCAACGTACTTGCCATGTCTGGCCGCGCAGTTGAAGCAGCTGGTGACGTCGATACGTTGCTCCTTGACAAGACGGGAACGATCACGCTCGGCAACCGTCAGGCGACGACGTTCCGCCCGGTCCGCGGCGTCACCGAACAGGACCTCGCAGACGCGGCACAGCTTGCTTCGCTGGCCGACGAAACGCCGGAAGGCCGCTCGATCGTCGTGCTCGCCAAGGAAAAGTATGGCATCCGCGGCCGCGATATGGCGAGCCTGAAGGCCACGTTCGTGCCATTTACCGCTCAGACCCGCATGAGCGGTGTGGATGTTGAAGGCTCGTCGATCCGCAAGGGCGCTGTCGATGCCGTGCTTGCCTACGTCGGCGCCGCACCGGCACAGGTTTCAGGCAATGCGGTCGTTGCCATTCGCAGCATCACCGAGGTCGTGCGGGAACTGCAGGCGATCGCCGATGAGATCGCCAAGGCAGGCGGTACACCGCTGGCCGTTGCCCGCGATGGACGCCTTCTCGGCATCGTCCAGCTTAAGGACATCGTCAAAGGCGGCATTCGCGAGCGTTTCGCTGAACTGCGCCGGATGGGCATCCGCACGGTGATGATTACAGGCGATAACCCGATGACCGCCGCAGCCATCGCCGCTGAGGCCGGCGTCGATGACTTTCTCGCGCAGGCAACGCCGGAGAACAAGCTGTCCCTCATTCGTGAGGAGCAGGCCAAGGGCAAGCTGGTTGCGATGTGCGGCGATGGCACGAACGACGCCCCCGCCCTCGCCCAGGCTGATGTCGGCGTCGCCATGAACACCGGCACGGTTGCCGCCCGCGAGGCCGGCAACATGGTCGACCTTGACAGCGACCCGACGAAGCTCATCGAAATCGTCGAGATCGGCAAGCAGTTGCTGATGACCCGCGGCGCGCTGACAACCTTCTCGATCGCCAATGACATTGCCAAGTACTTTGCCATTATCCCGGCAATGTTCCTGGCCTTCTATCCGCAGCTCGGTGTGCTGAACATCATGGGCCTGGCGACCCCGCAGAGCGCCATCCTGTCCGCCATCATCTTCAACGCGCTGATCATCGTCGCGCTGATCCCGTTGTCGCTCAAGGGTGTGAAATACCGCGCGATCGGCGCCGGCGCGCTGCTCTCCCGCAACCTACTCATTTACGGCGTCGGCGGCATCATCGTCCCGTTCATCGGCATCAAGGCAATCGACATGGTCATTACGGCCATCGGTCTCGCCTAAGGAGTTGACATCATGTTGAAAGAACTTCGTCCCGCAATCGTCATGATCGTCGCCACCACCGCGATCACCGGTCTGCTCTACCCGCTCGCCATGACAGGCGCCGCGCAAGCGCTTTTTCCGACCCAAGCAAATGGCAGCTTGATCGAGAAGGACGGCACGGTGATCGGCTCGACACTCATCGGCCAAGCGTTCACGAGTGACAAATACTTCCACGGTCGTCCTTCGGCAGCGGGCGATGGATACAACGCCGCCGCGTCGTCCGGCTCGAACCTTGGCCCGACGAGCCAGAAGCTGCTTGATCGCGTGAAGACTGACTATGAAGCAGCAAAGGCCACCAATCCAAATGCTGAGGTCCCGATCGATCTTGTAACGGCCTCCGGCAGCGGCCTCGATCCGCACATCTCGCCTGAGGCCGCTTACTTCCAGATTCCGCGGGTCGCAAAGGCGCGTGGGGTCGACGAAGCCAAACTGAAGGCGATTGTCGATGCCGCTGTCAATAGCCCAGAGCTCGGCATTCTCGGCGAACCCACCGTCAATGTTCTGGCATTGAACCAGTCCCTTGATGCTTCTATGTCTGAGTAAGGTTGGAAGCCCCGGGTGCCTGCGTGCGACCGGGGCTTGCTCATCAGGGAAAGATGACCCGCATGCCGGAAGACAACCGCGACAAGGTTGGCAGGCCCTCGCCCGATGCGCTGCTTGAGAAGGCGCGTCAGGAGACCCGCGGCCGTCTGAAAATCTTCCTCGGTGCCGCGCCAGGAGTAGGCAAGACCTACGAGATGCTGGAGTCGGGCCGTACCAAGATGTCCGATGGCGTCGATGTGGTGATCGGCATCGTCGAGACCCATGGACGCAAGGAAACACAGGCTCTGGTCGACGGCTTCGAAGTCATCCCCCGCGTCAAGATCGATTACAAGGGCCGCCCCCTCGAGGAAATGGATATCGACGCTATCCTCGCACGCCAACCAAGCCTCGTTCTCGTTGACGAACTTGCTCATACGAACGCCGAGGGTAGCCGCCATCCGAAACGCTACCTCGATGTAAAGGAACTGCTCGAGCGCGGCATCGACGTCTACTCTACGCTGAACATTCAACATGTAGAAAGCCTGAACGACGTTGTCTCGCAGATCACCCGCATCCGCGTGCGAGAGACGGTCCCGGATTCGATCATCGACATGGCCGATGACGTCGAGATTATCGATCTAACGCCAGATGATCTGATCAAGCGGTTGCACGACGGAAAAGTCTATGTTCCAAAAACTGCCGAACGGGCTCTGACCAACTATTTCACCCCCGGCAATCTGACGGCGCTGCGCGAACTCGCATTACGCAAAACCGCGCAGCGCGTTGACGACCAGCTTTTGACTCACATGCAAGCGCATGCCATCGCTGGTCCCTGGGCCGCTGGTGAAAGGGTTCTTGTATCTGTCGATCAGCACCCGCGCTCAGCCTCGCTGGTACGCTATGCGTCACGAATGGCCGCTCGACTACGCGCGCCATGGGCGGCGGTGTATGTAGAGACCAACCGATCCATCAGCCTGACGGAATCTGACCGCGACACAATTGCGGCCACACTCCGCCTCGCTGAACAGCTCGGTGGTGAAGCAATCACGATTCCCGGCCGGGAAGTCTCGGAGGAGCTTGTCCGTCACGCCGCGGCCAACAATGTCACGCACATCGTCATCGGCGCCCCCAGCAAGCCGACATGGCGGGACTGGCTTCACCGTTCCATAGCCGACGATCTAATCAGAACATCGGGCAATATCAGCGTCCACGTGATTTCCGGTAGTGAGAAGGAAGGAGCATCCACGCGCGGCGTCAAAGTCGCCCCCTCCTCGCCCGTCTTTAACATCCAGGCGTATCTCTCCGCCACAGCCTATGTGGCAATCGCGCTCATCGCTGGTGTGGTACTTGATCAGGTTCTTGATGTCCGCAACCTCGCCCTCGTATTCCTGATGGCAGTGCTGACTTCAGCGGTGATTCACGGGCTTCGTCCAGCGCTCTACACCTGCATCATCAGCGCACTGTCCTTCAATTTCTTCTTCCTGCCACCACGCTATACGCTGACGATCAGCGATCCGGAGAGCGTGCTTGCACTGTTCTTCTTCCTGGGCGTCGCCGTCATCGCGAGCAACCTGACCGCAACGGTCCAACGCCAGGCAGCGGCGGCCCGCCAGCGCGCCAGGACGACGGAAGACCTCTACCTCTTCTCCAAGAAACTCGCCGGCACCGGCACGCTCGATGACGTTCTCTGGGCCACCGCATTCCAACTGGCGTCGATGCTTAAAGTGCGCGTCGTTCTCCTGCTGCCCGAAGAAGGCAGCATCGCCGTCAAAGCCGGCTATCCGCCGGATGATACGCTCGACGAGGCCGATATTGCTGCTGCGCGCTGGGCGTGGGAGCACAATCACGCAGCCGGCCGCGGCGCCGATACATTGCCGGGCGCCAAGCGCCTCTATGTGCCGCTGCGAACCGGACGCGCCGCCGTTGGCGTGATCGGCCTCGACAATGACCGGCGCGACGGCCCTCTCCTGACACCGGAACAGCAACGTCTTCTCGACGCATTGGCGGACCAGGCGGCCCTTGCGATCGAGCGCATTCAACTCGTGGCGGATGTTGATCGCGCAAGACTTGCTGCTGAGGCGGACCGTTTGCGCTCTGCCTTGCTGACCTCGATCTCGCACGACCTGAAAACGCCGCTCGCGGCTATCCTTGGCGCTGCAGGTACGCTGCGTGACTACCTCGATTCCATGCCGCAGGAAGATCGTGTGGATCTTCTATCGACCGTTGTCGACGAGTCCGAACGGCTCAACCGCTTTATTGCCAACCTGCTGGACATGACGAAAATCGAGTCCGGGGCGATGGAGCCGAACTATGCGCTGCACTATGCCGGCGACATTGCGGGAAGCGCGCTGCGCCGTGCCGAGAAAATTCTCACGCACCACAAGGCCGTCATGACGATTCCGGCGGACCTGCCGATGGTCCGTGTCGATCCTGTGTTGTTCGAACAGGTGCTTTTCAATCTGCTCGATAATGCTGCCAAATATGCGCCGCAAGGGTCATCGATCCTTATCGATGGGTGGACGGACGAATATAATGTCATGATTCAGGTTTCGGACGAGGGACCGGGCATTCCGCCAGCTGACGTGGATCGCGTCTTCGATACATTCTATCGCGTGCGCAAAGGCGACCAGGTTCGCGCGGGGACGGGCCTCGGGCTCTCCATCTGTCGCGGTTTTGTCGAGGCGATGGGTGGAACGATCACTGCCGGAAATCGCTCCGATCGTTCCGGTGCCGTCTTCACCATCCGTCTTCCACGACCAAATGAAATTCCGAAATTGGATGAGCTCAAATGACCGGTTCAGCCGTTAGAATTCTCGTCGTCGACGACGAGCCTCCGATACGCAAGCTGCTTCGCGTCGGTCTCACCGCGCAAGGCTATGAAGTGCACGAGGCGCCGAACGGCGCTGCGGCCCTACAATCGGCGAAGGACGAACCACCTGATCTGATCGTGCTCGACCTCGGCCTGCCGGACAAATCAGGTCACGAACTGTTGAGGGAGTGGAGAGACGCCGGCCTCACCTTGCCGATCGTGATCCTCTCCAGCCGCACAGACGAAACGGGTATCGTCAACGCTCTCGAGGCTGGGGCCGATGACTACCTGACAAAGCCGTTTGGCATGAACGAACTCGGCGCCCGGCTGCGTGTCGCCCTGCGCCATCGATTGCAACAACAGGGCGAGCGGGCGATCTTTCAGGCCGGAGGCCTGTCCATCGACCTCGTCAAGCGCATCGTCAAGATCGATGGCAGGGAGATCAAGCTCTCTCCCAAGGAATACGATATTCTGCGGGTCCTTGCTCAGCACGCCGGGAAGGTCCTGACCCACCAGTTCCTGCTGAAGCAGATCTGGGGACCGGCTGCCGACGTGCAATATTTGCGCGTCTACGTTCGCCAGCTGCGCCAGAAGATCGAACAGAGCCCGGACCAGCCGCAATACATCACGACGGAAACCGGTGTCGGATACAGACTGAAAGAAGCGGATCCACCGCAGGTCTAACCTAGCTAGTTCATCGATAGGCACGCTCAGACAACGCACGCATGCCGAGCCCAACCATCACTTCGTAAGCGATGCGACGCCGCATCGGATTGTGTAGCCGGATTGCCGTCGAGCCGAGGAACTCGGTCTCAAGGTGATCGAATGCCTTGAGCTCGGGTGAAGTCTTGACCGTGTGCGAATAAAATTCGTGGAATGTCTGGCGGCACACATAGGTCTTGTATTTCGTCAGGCAGAAAACGGAAAAGCGACCGGCCTCGGCGCGTAGGAAGTCAGTGACGCCGGCAGTGACCTCCGGCCAGGCCGGATTGAAGGTGTCGTCGAAAACGATGATCCCGTGCTCGGCAAGCGACGCGGCGGCAAGATGACTATCGGCCTCGACGTGATGCAGCATGTGGCCACCGTCGATGCTGAAGAAGCGGACCATGCCAGCCCTCTCGATAATGTCCCCGGGCCTGATCAGCGTGCTGTCGCTCTTGATGACGCATTCTGCATCCACGGAAAGGCCAAGTTGACGGCCGCCAGCCAGGAAACGTTCATACTGCGTCGCGCCATGATCGGGGTTCACGATATCGAAGGGATCGACGGCCACGATCTTCTCCGTCTCTCCGCAGATTTTCCGAAGCAAGAAATAGGATCGGCCGTAGTAGACACCAATCTCGGCTAAGCCACCTTGCAAGGATGCCGATTGCTGGGACCGCAAAACCGCAAGAAAGACCAGCGCATCAGGCGGATCAATATATCCTTCGATCGCCTGAAGATCATGGAATATAAACTTTCTGATCGATGAATTCATTGATTGCGCTTTCAGATTCACCACAGATATGCCAACGCAAACAATTCTTCGCAGAAACGGCGAACGGAAAGTCAATTCTATTCAAAATGACACATAAACTTTATCCATTGGTACGCTAAGTTGCATGCGTGATTGGAAACTAATGCCGATATTATAGTCAAATATGCTTCTTGACGAGCATTATTGAACAGTCACTCCGACCAAAAAGCTTCGCACGATCAATTTGCTAAGCCGTCGTCGATAAAAGGAGGGCGACGTCCGTTGCACCATCGTTTCGTTCTTTTTCTCGCCATCGACCTGCTCTATGTCTTCTCCATCCGAAACGAGAATTGAAGGTGGTGCATGGCAGGTGAAACGATTCTGGTCGTGGGCGGCGCTGGTTATATCGGCTCGCACACGTGTCTCGATCTTGCGAACAAGGGTTTCCAACCAGTCGTTTTCGACAATTTCTCCAACGGTCATCGCGAATTCGTAAAGTGGGGACCCGCTGAGGAAGGGGATATCCGGGATCGGGCCCGGCTCGACGAGGTTCTGGCCAAGCACAAACCAGCTGCCATCCTGCACTTTGCCGCCCTCATCGAGGTCGGCGAATCGGTCAAGGATCCGGTTGCCTTTTATAAAAACAACGTCATCGGCACGTTGACGCTGTTGGCTGCCGCGCAGGCTGCCGGCGTCAAGGCATTCGTTTTTTCGTCCACCTGCGCGACCTACGGTTTGCCGCAGAGCGTGCCGCTCGACGAGACGCACCGCCAGGTGCCAATCAATCCCTATGGCCGTACGAAGTACATCGTCGAGCAGGCGCTTGCCGACTACGACAAGTACACGGGCTTTCGATCTGTCGTACTTCGCTACTTCAACGCAGCAGGCGCCGATTTCGAAGGCCGGATCGGCGAGTGGCACCAGCCTGAAACCCACGCGATACCGCTCGCGATTGACGCCGCTCTGGGCCGCCGTGAAGGCTTCAAGGTATTCGGTACTGACTACGAGACACGCGACGGCACCTGCGTCCGCGACTACATCCACGTGCTCGACCTTGCCGATGCGCATGTCCGTGCCGTGGAGCATCTGCTGCGGGGTGGGGAGTCGATCGCGCTCAATCTCGGCACCGGCACGGGAACAACGGTGAAGGAGTTGCTCGGCGCCATCGAGCGCGTGTCCGAGCGGCCGTTTCCTGTAGAGTATGTCGGTCGCCGCGAGGGCGACTCGCACACGCTGGTTGCCAACAATGACAAGGCGCGGGAGGTTCTCGGCTGGACACCACAATATGATTTGTCTCAAATCATCCGCTCGGCGTGGAACTGGCACGCGAAATCAAACCAGCACTGAAATGCATCATGACCGGTAGACCGAACATTCTCTTGATCACCGCGGACCAGTGGCGCGGTGATTGCCTGTCGGCGACCGTCCATGCCTGCGTCAAAACACCGAATGTGGATGCGCTGGCGGCAGAAGGCACATTGTTTACCCGCCACTACGCCGGCGCTGCACCTTGTTCACCAGCACGCGCCACGCTCTACACCGGCCTCTACCAGATGAACCACCGGGTCTGCCGGAACGGCTCACCCCTCGATGCCCGATTTGACAATCTGGCGATGGCGGCACGGCGGGCGGGCTATGATCCGACACTCTTCGGCTATACCGATACCGCGCCCGACCCGCGTGGCATGGACGCGAACGATCCGCATTTGACGACCTATGAAGGGTTGTTGCCCGGCTTTACGGCCCGGCAACTGCTTCCTGAGCATGAAAAACAATGGCTCTCCTGGTTGCGCGAGCGTGGACACACTGAAGCCTTTGACCGCGACATCCACATTCCCATCGGCGCGGACCGCGGCGAAATCTCGAACGCCGCAACAGCCTATTCGAAGAACGAGACGCAAACTGCATTTCTCGCAGGAGAGTTCATCCGCTGGCTGGGGGAGCAGGATTCGCCCTGGTTCGCACATATTTCATTCCTGCGTCCCCATCCGCCGTTTTCGGCGCCGTCTCCGTATAACGATCTGTTCGGCCCGGAGGACGGTCCGCAATTCGCCCGGGCGGAAAACCACGAAACGGAGCAGAGATCACACCCTTACCTGTCCTTTGCCATGCCGAGGGTAGGAAAGGGCAGCTTCATTTACGGCGCGACCGGAAAGGTAACCGACTGGCAGGCCAGCGAGTTCGCGGCGATCCGGGCCATTTATTATGGCATGATCGCGGAGGTCGACGCGCAGCTCGGGCGGATTTGGGACGCATTGAAAGATCACGGGACATGGGACAACACCCTAATCATCGTCACCTCTGATCACGCCGAGATGGCAGGCGATCACTGGACGTTCGGCAAAGGTGGCTTCTTCGATGGCAGCTATCATATCCCGCTTGTCATCCGCGACCCGCAAGCTGTCACGCGGGGCAGGGTGGTCGACCGGTTCACGTCTGCGGCAGATATCTTCCCGACACTTTGCGATCGCCTGAATATCGAACCTGAAAATAGCCTGGATGGTCAGTCCCTGCTGCCCTTCATGGAACAGGGGGAGGCGAGAAATTGGCGCGATGCAGCCTTCTGGGAGTTTGACTTCCGCGACGTCGCCACGCGCGAGCCCGAAGCTCATTTCGGCTTGGAATCAAACGAATGCAACCTTGCCGTGGTCAGAGATGAACGCTTTAAATACGTGCATTTCACGGCGCTTCCACCGCTCCTGTTCGATCTGCAGGCCGATCCGCAGGAATTGAACAACCTCGCGTCGGACCCAGCCTATCTGTCGACCCGGCTTTCCTATGCCGAGAAGCTGCTCTCGATGCGTGCCCGCCATCTGGATCAAACACTTGCCTTTACCGAACTTACGGAGAAAGGGCCGGTCAGGCGCCGGCCCTGATCTACATCAGGCGAGGCGTCCGAGATAATCCATCTTGCCGACTGGAACGCCCTGGTTGCGCAGGATCGCGTGTGCCGTCGCGAGGTGGAAGAAGAAGTTCGGCAGCGCGAAGGTCATGACATACTCATCGCCTCGAAACGTGATCTTGTTGCCGCCTGGTGAAAGGGTGATTTCCCGCGTTTCCGTGCCGTCGAGCGCAGCCGGCGCGACGGTCCCCAGGTAGGCTTCCGTCTTGGCCACACGCTCGCGCAACTCGGCGATCGTCGCTTCATTGTCCTCGAATTTCGGCGCATCGATACCGGTCAGCCGTGCAATCGCCAATTTGGCGCTGTCGGTCGCGCGCTGAAACTGACCCGAGAACGGTAGCATGTCTGAAGATAGCCGTGCGGCGACGAGATCCGCACTATCGATACCCTTTTCCTTTGCGAAGGCCTCGGCTTTGTCGAGATAAGTCTTCAGCGTTTCAAGGCCGCGCTGAAAAACGGGAACTGTTAGTCGGTACATCGAGATGGGCATTAATTTCTCCCTGGAAGGCAGCGAAACTGCGGCCGTCAACGCATCTATATAGTCCGCGGAATCGCGCGTTTCAGCGCCTACCCGAGCGCCTTCGCGAAATTTCTGCAAAGCGGCCACGACCTCATCAATGAAATAGACTTGACGCCCTTAATAGAAAATGGAATGAATATTCCGAGATGCAGATTTTACGGTTCGTTTATTCCGTTTCTTAGCGGACGGCCAGCGGGAGATGGCCCACAGGGACCAAAATACTGGCTTTTGGGCATGGCCCAGGGCTCCGGCGTGAGGAGGGTGCAGCCGGACACCGCTTTGTGGAGGAAAGAAAATGAAGAAATTTATCATGGGCACTGCCATGGCGCTCGTCTTGTCGACGGCCGCTCACGCTGAAACTGTCGGTGTCTCGATGGCATTGTTCGACGATAACTTCCTGACCGTTCTGCGCAACGGCATGCAGGATTATGCCAAGACGTTGAACGGCGTAACGCTTCAGGTTGAAGACGCGCAGAACGATGTCGCCAAGCAGCAGAGCCAGATCCAGAACTTTATCGCATCCAAGGTTGACGCAATCGTCGTCAACCCAGTCGACACCGACGCGACGGCCGCCATGTCGAAGCTTGCCGCCGCCGCCGGCATTCCACTTGTTTACGTCAACCGCGAGCCGGTCAACGTCGACAGCCTTCCGGACAAGCAAGCCTTCGTTGCTTCGAACGAGCAGGAATCCGGCACGCTGGAAACCAAGGAAGTTTGCCGCCTCCTCGGCGGCAAGGGCAAAGCCGTCGTAATGATGGGCGAGCTTTCCAACCAGGCCGCGCGCATGCGCACCAAGGACGTTCACGATGTCGTTGCGACCGACGAATGCAAAGGCATCCAGATCATTGAGGAGCAGACCGCCAATTGGTCGCGTACGCAAGGCTCCGACCTCTTGACCAACTGGCTTTCCAGCGGCCTCGAGTTCGACGCGGTCATTTCGAACAACGACGAAATGGCGATTGGCGCCATTCAGGCACTCAAGGCAGCCGGCAAAGATCTCGGCAAGATCGTGATCGGCGGCGTTGACGCTACCCAGGACGCACTTGCCGCGATGCAGGCAGGCGACCTCGACGTGACGGTCTTCCAGGATGCGGCCGGGCAGGGCAAGGGCGCGCTCGATGCGGCCCTGAAGCTCGCGAAGGGCGAAAAGGTGGAGAAGAAGGTTTACATTCCTTTCCAGCTCGTCACGCCTGAAAACGTCAAGAACTTCGTCGCGAAGAACTAACGTTCGGAAAAACGGGATGCGGGACCTAGTTCCGCATCCCTTGCTTCAATCCGTGTCCGGGAGGAGATGAGATGGTTGTCAGCCCGTCTACAATGGCTGCAGTGCGTCAGAGCGGCGCTGTTCCGAATGCGGAATACCTGCTGAGCGCCGAGGGCGTGCGCAAGGAGTTTCCAGGCGTCGTCGCCCTCGATGACGTCCAGTTCCAGCTGAAGCGCGGCACCGTGCACGCTTTGATGGGCGAAAATGGCGCCGGCAAGTCGACGCTGATGAAAATCCTGGCCGGCATCTACATCCCCGACAAAGGCGAGGTGCGCCTGAAGGGTGTGGAGATTCAGCTCAAATCACCGCTGGATGCCCTCGAAAACGGCATCGCGATGATTCATCAGGAGCTGAACCTGATGCCTTTTATGACCGTCGCCGAGAACATCTGGATCCGTCGCGAGCCGAAGAACAAGTTCGGCTTTGTCGATCATGCGGCAATGTTTCGCCAGACGGACGAGCTGTTTCGCCGGCTGAACATCGACATCGACCCGGAAATCCAGGTCCGTGACCTTTCGGTTGCCAACCGGCAGATGGTCGAAATCGCCAAGGCGGTCTCCTACAATTCCGACGTCCTCATCATGGACGAGCCGACATCGGCGCTGACCGAGCGCGAGGTCGAGCATCTCTTCCGGATCATTCGCGACCTCAGGGCGCAGGGCATCGGCATCGTCTACATCACGCACAAGATGAACGAGCTGTTCGAGATTGCCGACGAGTTCTCGGTGTTTCGCGACGGACGCTACATCGGCACCCATGCCTCGACGGACGTCACCCGAGACGACATCATTCGCATGATGGTCGGTCGCGAAATCACCCAGATGTTCCCGAAAGAGGAGGTGCCGATCGGCGACGTCGTTCTCTCGGTGAAGAACCTCTCGCTGAACAATGTCTTCCATGACGTATCTTTCGATGTCCGATCCGGCGAGATCCTCGGCGTTGCCGGGCTTGTGGGATCGGGCAGATCGAATGTCGCAGAAGCATTGTTCGGCGTAACGCCGGCGACATCAGGCACGATCGAGCTGTTCGGCAATAAGACGGACATCTCCTCGCCGACCGTCGCGATCCGGAACCATATGGCGTTCCTGACCGAAGATCGCAAAGATACAGGCTGTCTGCTGATCCTCAACGTTCTCGAAAACATGCAGATCGCGGTTCTCCAGGACAGGTTCGTCAAGGGGGGCTTTGTGCAGGAAAGCGCGATCGAGGCGACCTGCGAAGACATGGCCAAGAAGCTCCGCGTAAAGACGCCCAATCTTGACGAGCGCGTGGAAAACCTTTCCGGCGGCAACCAACAGAAAGTCCTGATCGGTCGCTGGCTACTAACAAATCCGAAGATTCTCATTCTCGACGAGCCAACGCGTGGCATCGATGTCGGCGCCAAGGCTGAAATCCATCGCCTGGTGACGGAGATGGCGAGAAATGGAGTGGCAGTGATCATGATCTCGTCGGAAATGCCGGAGGTACTGGGCATGAGCGACCGCATCATGGTGATGCATGAAGGACGTGTAACCGGATTTCTCAATCGTGACGAAGCAACGCAGATCAAGGTGATGGAGCTTGCCGCGCAGTGATGCGTGGCCTCCAGCAACCCGAAGGGAGGCTAACATGAACACCAACGCAGCTGAGGCGGCAGCCCCACTTGCAACGCGCGCCCGGCGGCGGCGAGTCCCGCCGGAACTCAACATTTTCCTCGTCCTGATCGGTATTGCGCTCATCTACGAAGTGCTCGGCTGGATTTTTGTCGGCCAAAGCTTCCTGTTCAATTCCCAGCGCCTGACGATCATGATCCTGCAGGTCGCCGTCATCGGCATCATCGCGGTTGGCGTGACGCAAGTCATTATCACCGGCGGCATTGACCTCTCTTCCGGTTCCGTCGTCGGCATGACGGCGATGATCGCGGCGAGCTTCGCACAGGCGTCCACCTGGCCAAGAGCACTCTATCCTTCGTTGACCGATCTGCCGTTCTTCATCCCGATTGGTGTCGGTCTTCTCATCGGCCTCGCGGCCGGCTTCATAAACGGGCAGCTGATCGCAAGGACTAAGATCCCGCCGTTCATCGCCACGCTTGGTATGATGGTCTCGGCACGCGGCATTTCGAAGTGGTACACCAAGGGCCAGCCGGTTTCGGGGCTCACCGATCAGTTCAATTTCATCGGTACCGGCATTTGGCCCGTCGTCGTCTTTCTCGTCGTCGCGCTGATCTTCCACATTGCGCTGCGCTATACCCGCTACGGCAAGTTCACCTATGCGATCGGTGCCAACGTTCAGGCTGCGCGTGTTTCTGGCATTAACATCGAAGCCCACCTGATCAAGGTTTACGCGATTGCCGGCCTCCTGGCAGGTCTTGCCGGCGTCGTCACGGCGGCGCGCGCCCAGACCGCGCAGGCCGGCATGGGTGTCATGTACGAACTCGACGCGATTGCCGCGACCGTTATCGGCGGCACCTCTCTGACCGGTGGTGTCGGTCGCATTACTGGCACGGTCATCGGCACGATCATTCTGGGTGTGATGACCTCGGGCTTCACCTTCCTCAGGGTCGACGCCTACTACCAGGAAATCGTCAAGGGGCTGATCATCGTTGCCGCTGTCGTCATCGACGTCTACCGGCAGAAGAAACGCGCCAAGCACTGACGAAAGCACCTCGGAACGGGAGCCTCGGCTCCCGTTTTCCGTTTCCGCTACCCGTTGATGCGGAACAGCAAAATTTCTGAAAAAAAGGGTAGCGTATTCCACCAGCTTTTCTATTCTGCGCTCTTCATATCGCCCGCCCGGGCACACAGGAACGCAGATGCAATTCGTATTTGACGGCCATAACGACGTCCTCCTCCGGCTTTGGACACATGAACGGGACGGTGGCGATCCAGTCGCCGAATTTGCAAACGGAACAGATCTAGGCCACATCGATGCTCCGCGTGCCAAGGCTGGCGGGCTGGCCGGCGGCCTTTGCGCAATTTACGTGCCCTCAGGCGATCTCGTTTTTGCGGATCCCGACAAGAACGGCCACTACGTCACCCCGCTCGCCGCCCCGCTCGAACCGCTGCCCTCCCTCAGAATCGCCACGGAAATGGCCGCGATCGCCCTTCGCCTGGACAAAGCGGGCGCGTGGCGGCTTTGCCGCACGCTAAAGGACATTCGCCAAGCGATGGCCGATGGCGTTTTCGCGGCAGTGATGCATATGGAAGGTTGCGAAGCCATCGGCCCCGACCTGGCGGTGCTGGAGGTATTCTATGCCGCTGGCTTGCGATCGCTGGGACCGGTTTGGAGCCGCCACAATATCTTTGGCCACGGCGTGCCCTTCGCCTTCCCGATGTCACCGGACACGGCTCCGGGGCTGACTGATGCGGGGTTTGCCCTCGTGCGCGAATGCAACAGGCTCGGCATCCTGATTGATCTTGCGCATATCACCGAAAAGGGCTTCTGGGATATCGCGAAGACAACAGATCAGCCGCTGGTGGCAAGCCACTCCAACGTTCATGAACTGACGCCGGTCGCTCGCAACCTCACCGACAAACAGCTCGACGCCATCAGGGAAACCCGGGGTCTCGTCGGCGTGAATTATGCGACCGCGATGCTGCGCAGCGACGGTCGCTCCGATGGCGATACGCCGTTGAGCGACATGGTGCGCCATATCGACTATCTCGTCGAGCGTGTCGGCATCGACTGCGTGGCGCTCGGCTCAGACTTTGACGGCGCGACCATACCCGACGAAATAGGGGATGCGGCGGGTAACCAGAAGCTAATTGCCGCGCTCCAGCGCGCTGGCTATGGTGCAGGAGATCTCGAAAAATTGGCCAGAGGAAACTGGCTGAGAATTCTGGCCTCGGCGTGGGGAGAAGAGGACGCCTAGGCCAGCTACTTTGTATTGAAATGAAAAAACAAGGGAACAAAGCCATGATAGTCAGCAAATTTAACCGCACTTTCCGCCTGCTTTCGGCAGGCGCCGCTCTGTCGATCATGATGGCGGCTGCACCGGTAGCCTTCGCGGAAACGCCGAAGGACACGCTGGTCGAAGGCTTCGCCATCGACGACATCATCACCATGGACCCCGGCGAGGCTTTCGAACTGTCGACGGCTGAAGTCACGAGCAACACCTACAGCCTGCTCGTCCGTCTCGACATGGGTGACACGTCGAAGGTCAAGGGCGATCTCGCCGACAGCTGGACCGTGTCCGACGATGGTCTGACCTACACCTTCAAGCTGAAACCCGGCATGAAGTTCGCCTCCGGCAATCCGATCACCGCCGAAGATGTTGCCTGGTCCTTCGAGCGCGCTGTCAAGCTCGACAAGAGCCCGGCCTTCATCATCACTCAGTTCGGCATCAATGGTGACAACGTCACCGAAAAGGCAAAGGCAACGGATGAAAACACCTTCGTCTTCACCGTCGATAAGCCCTATGCGCCAAGCTTCGTACTGAACTGCCTGACGGCAACTGTTGCTTCGGTCGTCGACAAGAAGCTGGTCCTCGATCACGTCAAGTCCGTGACGCCGAGCGCCGATTACAAGTACGACAACGACTTCGGCAACGAATGGCTGAAGACGGGCTATGCCGGCTCCGGCGCCTTCAAGCTGCGTGAGTGGCGTGCCAACGAAGTTGTCGTGATGGAACGCAACGACAATTACTATGGCGACAAGGCGAAGCTCAACCGCGTCATCTATCGCTTTATGAAGGAAAGTTCGGCGCAGCGCCTGGCGCTGGAAGCCGGTGATATCGACATCGCGCGCAACCTGGAGCCCGGCGATCTGGATGCAGTCTCCAAGAATGCCGACCTGACGACCGTCAATGCTCCAAAGGGCACCGTCTACTACGTCAGCCTCAACTCCAAGAACGAGAACCTGAAGAAGCCGGAAGTCCAGGAGGCCTTCAAATATCTCGTCGACTATGACGCGATCGGCTCGACGCTGATCAAGGGCATCGGCGAAATCCACCAGACCTTCCTGCCAAAGGGCCAGCTCGGTGCGCTCGATGAAAATCCCTACAAGCTCGATGTCGCCAAGGCCAAGGAACTTTTGGAAAAGGCCGGGCTGAAAGACGGCTTCTCGGTGACGATGGATGTTCGCAATACGCAGCCAATAACGGGTATTGCCGAGTCCATGCAGCAGTCGCTGGCTCAAGCCGGCATCAAGATGGAGATTATCCCCGGCGACGGCAAGCAGACACTGACGAAGTACCGCGCACGCACGCACGACATGTATATCGGTCAGTGGGGTTCGGATTATTTCGACCCGAATTCGAACGCCGATACGTTCACCAGCAATCCGAATAATTCGGATGCTGGCACTGTCAAGACGCTCGCCTGGCGCAACACGTGGGAAGCGCCGGAACTCGACAAGGAAACGAAGGCCGCCCTGCTGGAGCGTGACGGCGCCAAGCGTGCTGCCATGTATGAGGACATTCAGAAGAAGTTCCTGGCAAACAGCCCCTTCGTGATCATCTTCCAGCAGATCGAAGTCGCAGGCGCTCGCAAGAGCCTGAAGGACTTCAAACTCGGCCCGAGCTTCGACACCAACTATGTCGGACCGATCGGCAAGGAATAATCCGGCAGGATTGATCCGTTGAGCAACGTTGAAACAAAAATGGAGGCACGGCCCAAACAGGGCCGTGCTGTTCCTATTGCCAAGGCAGCCGGGCGATTTCTTGTCGCCGCCGTCACGACTTATCTTGGCCTATTGGCCGTGACTTTCTTCATCGGCCGCGTCGTACCGATTGATCCAGTCCTTGCGATTCTCGGCGACCGCGCTCCGGCCCATGTTGTCGAGCGCGTCCGTCGCGAGCTCGGTTTCGACCTGCCGCTCTACCAGCAGTTCTACATCTATCTGAAAAGCATTCTCTCAGGTGACTTCGGGACCTCCGTGCTGACCACCAATCCCGTCATGGTCGACATCAGGCGCGTTTTCCCCGCGACGATCGAGCTCGCGACGCTCGGGACCATCATCGGCTCGCTCGTCGGTGTTCCGCTCGGCGTGCTCGCGGCTGTCAAGCGAGGCAGCATTGCCGATCAGATCGTCCGTGTCATCGGGCTGATTGGTTATTCGGTGCCTATATTCTGGCTTGCGCTGATCTCGCTCGTCATCTTCTACGCGCAGCTCCGCTGGGTAGCTTTCCCCGGCCGCATCGACATCGTCTTTGAGTACAGCTTTACGCCGGTGACCGGCTTCTATCTGCTCGACAGCGCCATGCAGGGGCAGTGGGACGTCTTCTATGACGTTTTCCGCCACATCATCCTGCCCGCCTCGCTGCTCGGTTATTTCTCACTGGCCTACATCAGCCGCATGACCCGCAGCTTCATGCTCAATGAACTGAGCCAGGAATATGTGGTAGCGGCACGCGCCAAGGGACTTTCGGAAACTCGGGTCATCTGGGGTCACGCACTGCGAAATGCCGCCGTGCCGCTCGTCACCGTCATCGCGCTTTCGTATGCCGGCTTGCTTGAGGGTTCAGTTCTCACCGAGACGGTTTTTTCCTGGCCGGGCATAGGGCTCTACATCACCAATTCCCTCCAGAACGCGGATATGAACGCCGTCCTCGGTGGCACCATCATCATTGGCACGGTCTTCATCGGCATCAATCTTCTGTCCGACCTTCTCTATCGGACGCTTGACCCTAGGACGCGAAGCCGATGACGGTCCCTGCAAATCAATCAGCGCCGCTGAGCCGCCGCGAGTGGCTGCTCTCCGATCGGCCGCAGTCGCGCACGCAAGCGCGATTGGGCCGAGTCTACGTGACCTGGCGCCAGTTCACCGCAAACCGCCTGGCCGTCGTCGGTCTCGTGATCATCATCGCCCTCCTGTTCGTGGCTACCTTTGCGAACCTTCTCGCAACCCATTCGCCCATTGTTGGCGACCTAAAGAATGCGCGGCTGCTGCCGCCTGGCGCTGAGGGCTACTGGCTGGGCACGGACGACCAGGGTCGCGATATCTATTCCCGCCTCATCTATGGTTCCCGATTGACGCTGCTCGTCGTCGTTCTCGTCGCAGCCATCTCGGCGCCGATCGGGCTGATCGTTGGAACAGTGTCGGGTTACGCCGGCGGCTGGGTCGATGCGACGCTGATGCGCATCACCGATATCTTCCTCGCCTTCCCCAAGCTGGTTCTGGCCCTCGCCTTCGTCGCGGCTCTCGGACCTGGCATCCAGAACGCGATCATCGCGATTGCGATCACCTCCTGGCCGCCCTACGCTCGTATTGCGCGTGCGGAGACGCTGACAGTGCGACGCTCCGACTATATCTCTGCAGTCAAGCTGATGGGCGCATCGCCCCTGCGGATCGTGGTCCGGCACGTCATGCCACTTTGCCTTTCTTCGCTCATCGTGCGCGTGACGCTCGACATGGCTGGGATCATCCTGACGGCGGCCGGTCTCGGCTTCCTCGGTCTCGGCGCGCAGCCGCCGCTTCCCGAATGGGGCGCGATGATCGCGTCTGGCCGGCGTTTCATCCTGGATCAGTGGTGGGTGGCGGCCATGCCGGGTTTTGCCATCCTGATCGTCAGCCTCGGCTTCAATCTGCTCGGCGACGGCTTGCGCGACGCGCTCGACCCCAGGGAGAGCGGCCAATGACCGAGCTCCTCACCGTTCAAAACCTCAAAGTCAGCTACCCCACGCGCACGGGCGTCATCGAAGCCGTCCGCGGCGTCTCGTTTACGCTTGGCAAGGAACGCCTCGGCATCGTCGGTGAATCCGGCTCAGGCAAGTCTCAGACCGGGCGCGCCGTTATGGGCTTGACCCCGAAGCACGGCATCGTTTCAGCCGACAAGCTCGATTTCAACGGCATTGATCTTCTCGCCGCATCCGCCAAGCAGCGCCGGCAATTGCGCGGCAAACGCATCGCGATGGTCCTGCAGGATCCGAAATATTCGCTCGATCCCGTCATGTCGATCGGCCGACAGATCTGCGAAACGCTGAGGACCCATGAGAAAGTCGGCAAGGCGGAGGCGCGCGATCGCGCTCTCGCCATGTTGGAGGCCGTGCAGATCCGCGACCCCGCGCGGGTATTCGACCTCTATCCGCACGAGGTCTCGGGCGGCATGGGCCAGCGCGCGATGATCGCCATGATGCTGATCGCCGATCCGGAGTTGCTGATCGCCGACGAACCGACCTCCGCACTGGATGTCACGGTCCAGCTTGATGTTCTCAGGATCATGGACCAGCTCGTGTCGGAACGCGGCATGGGGCTGATCTTCGTATCCCACGACCTGCGCCTGGTTTCGTCCTTCTGCGACCGTGTCATCGTTATGTATGCCGGCAAGGTTGTCGAAGAACTCAAGGCATCGGAGCTCAAGAATGCGTGCCACCCCTACACGCAGGGCCTATTGAACTGCATGCCCCAAATTGGAGAAAGCAGGCATCCGCTGCCGGTTCTCGATCGCAAGCCGGAGTGGGGAGCATGAGCATCGCACTTTCAGTCGACAAGCTGAGCGTGACCTATGATCACTTCCGTGCGTTAAAGGACGTCAGCGTTGATATCGAGACCGGCGAGTCATTCGGCCTGGTCGGCGAGTCCGGATCGGGGAAGTCGACCCTGCTGCGTGCCGTTGCCGGCCTGGCACCGGTGGCAGGCGGCTCGATCAAGATCCATAGCGATCCCCTCGTTGGTGCGAAACGATCCAAGGCTTTTTACAGACAGGTGCAGATGGTCTTCCAGGATCCTTATGGATCCCTGCATCCTCGCCAGACCATAGATCGCCTCCTACTCGAGCCGCTGGCGATACACGGCATCAGCGACAGTGACATGCGGATCGCCCGAGCCCTCGACGAAGTCGGGCTTGGAAATGGCTTCCGTTTCCGTTACCCGCATCAGCTTTCGGGCGGTCAGCGTCAACGCGTGGCAATTGCCCGGGCATTGATCGTCGAGCCGTCCATCCTCTTGCTTGATGAGCCGACCTCGGCCCTTGACGCTTCAGTGCAAGCGGAGGTTCTGAACCTCCTCGAACAGGTGCGGCGAGATCGCAAGCTGACCTTCGTTATGGTCAGCCATGATCTCGGCGTCGTCACCCACATGTGCGGTCGCCTGGCCGTGATGCGAAACGGGGCCGTCGTCGAGCGACTGACTTCAGCGCAGCTTGCGCAGGCAGCCGTGACAGAGGACTACACGCGAAATTTGATGGTTGCCAGTAAGGGTTTCGTCAAAGCTTGAAGGGCAATCCTTCCAACGATTTGATTTCACTGAGGCTCGTTGGGCCTCAGCCTTAATAATCCACTAAAACACGACCATTCGACTAGACTATTGACACTTGCCTTACTTCTGTCATGATCCGGTTAACGCCCGTTAATTTTCGTGATCATGGAGATCCGGCATGTTTTTTCTTGGCGGCATGACCATGGGATATCTGCAGCCATCGGCCAAGATCGATAGAGAAGCTGCACCCTCGACATCCATTCCCGCAGAGAAAGGCCGGCGACTCCTGGAAACACCGGAAGCAACGGTCAGGTGCCGCCAAGGTGCCGGAGACGATCGTTCGTTGCTCTGGGCGTGGCGAATTCTCGTGTAATCGCCGAAGGACGGATTTTTTAACGTCCCCTGGCAGGACAGAATTTTATCTCTACCTATTAGATAGAGAAAATACGAAAACACGCTCTAACAAAAGAAGCGCGGAGAAACGGAGGCAGCACATGGCAGACTTGGGTATCTCGCATGCTCATGTGAATCAATATGGTTCCGTCCAGACCAAGAAGCCGGTCACGACACGCAGCAAGATTCAGCTTGTCGTTCACGCAACGCTTGTCACGGCGGCATTTCTTTTCGTCACAGCCCTCGTCTTTGGCATCGTAGGATAAGCCAAAGAACACGTAGTGTCGCGGCCGTCGAGAGATGCCGCGTCGGAGCCACGTTTTATTCTCTCATCACATTCATTGTGAAACCGAGAATGAAGATAAAAGGGATTCTGGGATATTCCGATCCCGGTGATTATCCTGCTCCATCTCTTCCATGCAGTCTAAGATTACGGTTGGTTGCCGGTATAGAAAAGGTGCGTCGATTTCGACGCGCCTTTTCTATTGGCTGAACCCGGCCTGGGGGCTCCAACGGAACCAATAGGGCGACCTCCCGTTATTTCGTCAGCAAAGACAAAGGAGATCGCCATGCTTTATTATGCACTCGTATTTCTCGTTGTAGCGCTGATTGCCGGGGTTTTGGGCTTTGGCGGCATTGCAGGTGCTTCCGCGTCGATCGCACAGGTTCTTTTCTTCCTGTTCCTGATCCTGTTTGTCGTCTCGCTGGTTATGCGCCTCATGCGACGCGCTTGACAAAAAACACTGGTGTAAGATTGGAAATCGGCGCTTGCCCAAGCGCCGATTTCTTTTCGACCGCAAGTGATGTTCGTACGCTGCCCCATTGCATCCTTTGAAACATCTTGACTTGAATTATCGCAATGGTGTCCAACTTTCCCGGGATGGCTCCGAAAGGGTGGAGGGCGCAACGGAGTCGTGTTCGCACATCGCCCACATAGGTTGCGTTTAAACCGTTTCGCATCGTCGGTTGATTACCGCTTCGATCTTGCTGTCTGGGATCAGGAAACCCCGGCGCTGTTCATGCGGCAGTCATATTTGGCAGTGCAAAAGGCTACGCAAAATCATCATAACTTTGTTTGGATCCAGAACCGAACCCATGAACATTTCCGCAACGTCTCCGAGCCCGTCCCGCGAGTCCGAAACGAAGCAGATCGATCATAACGACTCGATCCGCTCAACCTATCTTTCCATTGAGGATATCAAGGCAATCGGCGCCTCCGTCGCCGTGCGCGGCGTCGACTCGCTGCCCGCTTTTACGCCCTTCGATTTCTTCGCGCGGCATAAGGAAAACGAGAAGGAAATCCTGCGGGTCTACCGCACCACGGCAACGGACGTGGAATCCGGTGAAACCATTACCCCGGCAGCGGAATGGCTGCTCGACAACCATTACATCGTCGAGGAAGCGATCCAGGAAATCCGTCGTGACTTCCCGCGGCGCTTCTATCGAGAACTGCCAACGATCGACGTCAGCGGCGTGCAGATCCCGCGCACCCTGGTGCTCGCATGGCTTTATGTCGCCCACACCCACAGCACGATCTCGCAGGAAAGCCTGACGGCCCTCGTCGATGGCTTCCAGCAGAGCGAAACGTTGAGGATCGGTGAACTCTGGGCACTGCCATCGCTTGTTCGCTATGTGCTCGTGGAAAATCTGCGTCGCATTTCGATCCGCGTCGAGCGCAGCCGCCGGTTGCGTCGGCGTGCCAACGAGGCTGCAGATGAGCTTGTGCGGCTGACGGACCCGACAAAGGCAGCCGAGTATCTTAAGTCGCTCGAGTCTCTTGCCGAAGACAATACCTTCGCAACGCAATTCCTCTACCGCATGCGTGACGGCTCGCAGGCCTCCAGCGTGGCGATCGCCTGGCTCGACGAGCGCCTCGAGGCCCTCGGACGCGATACCGAAGAAACGACAATGGCGGAGCACAGCCGCCTGTCCTCCGGCAACGTCACGATGGGCAACATCATCCGGAGCTTGCGCGAGATCGACGACACCGAATGGTCCGTTTGGGTCGAACAGGTCAGCCATGTCGACAAGCTGCTGTGGGATCATTCCGACTACGGTGATCTCGATTCGGGTTCGCGCAACAAGTACCGCAAGCAGATCGAAAAACTCGCCAAGCGCTCGCCGCTTTCGGAAATGGAGATCGCCCAACTGGCGCTGGATATGACCGAAGAGGCGAAGGCCTCCGGCGAGCCACAACCGCATGAACCGAATGTCGGTGGCTTTCTGACCGGTGCCCAAAGGCCCAAACTCGAAGCGCGTGCGAACTATAGCCCGACCGCAACGCAGCACTTCGTCCGAACCGTTCGCCGTTTCAACTGGCTCTCGATCGCCACACCGGTAATCCTGCTCACCATCATCGCCATGGCGATCGTCGGCAAGTTCATGGCCAATGCCGGCATGGGACCACTTGAGATCGCGATCCTGCTGATCATGTTCTCGCTCCCGGCTTCGGAAGGCGCAACCGGCCTCTTCAACACGGTACTGTCGTTCTTCGTCACGCCGGCCCGATTGGTCGGCTACGAGTTCAAGGAGGGTATTCCCGAAGAAGCCCGCACGCTACTGGTCGTTCCCTGCCTTATCTCCAACCGTGACAGTGTCGATGAACTCGTCCGCAATCTCGAAGTTCACTACCTCGCCAACCCGCGTGGGGAGATCTACTTCGCGCTGCTCAGCGACTGGCCGGACAGCCAGGCCGAGGAAACGTCCGCCGACCTCGAGGTATTGGACTATGCCCGCCGCGAGGTCGCAAACCTTTCAGCACGGTATGCCTTCGATGGCAAGACGCGCTTCTACCTCCTGCATCGCCGTCGACTCTACAATCCATCCGAGGGCGCCTGGATGGGATGGGAGCGCAAGCGCGGCAAACTGCACGAACTGAACCTGCTGCTTCGCGGCGACCGCGATACCACTTACCTTCCGGGTGCAAACATCGTGCCGGCAAACGTTCAGTACGTTATGACGCTCGATGCCGACACACGCCTGATGCGCGATGCCGTCACTAAGCTCGCTGGCAAGCTCTACCACCCAATCAACCGTCCGGTCATCAATCCTGCCAGCGGTCGGGTCGAAAGCGGCTATGGCGTGCTGCAACCGCGCGTCACGCCGTCACTGACGACGGGCAAGGATGCATCGGTCTTCCAGCGTGTCTTCTCGATCAATCGCGGCCTCGACCCTTACGTATTTACCGTCTCCGACGTCTATCAGGATTTGGCGGGTGAGGGCACCTTCACCGGCAAGGGCCTCTATCACGTCGACGCCTTCGAAGCATCGCTCAAAGGGCGCATCGACGAAAACTCAGTGCTCAGCCACGACCTGCTAGAGGGTTCGATGGCCCGCTGCGCGCTCGTCACCGATCTGGAGCTCGTCGAGGATTTCCCGACCCGCTACGAGGTCGAAACCTCGCGCCAGCATCGCTGGGCGCGTGGTGACTGGCAGCTGCTGCCGTACATGTTCAATCCGAGGCACGGCGTCACCGGGCTCGGGCGCTGGAAGATGTTCGACAACCTCCGCCGATCGCTGACGCCAATCGCATGGTTCTTCGCCTCAGTGCTTGGCTGGTATTTCATGGCCCCGCTCGGCGCGCTCGTGTGGCAGATCCTATTGATTTTCTGCCTGTTCGTCGCCCCGACACTCTCCCTCATCAACGGTATCATCCCGCGCACCAGCGATATCGTCGCCCGCGCCCATCTCTACACCGTCTGGTCCGATATCCGTGCTGCCAACGCACAGGTCGCTCTCCGGATTATCTTCATTGCCGATTCCGCTTGCATGATGGCCGATGCCATCGGTCGCTCGCTCTACCGTCTGTTTGTCAGCCACAAGCTGATGCTGCAATGGCGAACGGCTGCCAGTGTCCAGGCCGGCAAGCAGGGAACCATCGTCTCTTACTACAAGGCGATGTGGCACGCCCCGGTGCTGGCCCTGCTCGCCCTAGCCTTTGCAGCGCTTTCCGGTGACAAGGCATATCTGGTCGGCGTTCCGTTCGCGTTTCTCTGGATCCTTTCGCCGATGGTCGCCTATTACGTCAGCCAGTCGGCCGAGACGGAAGACCGGCTTGAGGTTGCCGATTCTGTTTCTAGCGAACTTCGCAAGATCGCCCGCCGCACGTGGCGCTATTTCGAGACGTTCACAACTGCCGAGCAAAACTATCTGCCTCCGGACAACGTCCAGGAGACGCCTCATGTAATCGTGGCGACACGCACGTCCCCAACCAATATTGGCGTCTACCTCCTATCCGTCGTTTCCGGCCGGCATTTCGGATGGTTCTCCTTCGAGGAGACCATTGATCGGCTCGAACAGACGATCGCGACAATCGACAAGATGGAGAAATTCCGCGGGCACCTCTTCAACTGGTACCACACTGATACTCTCGATACGCTTGGGCCGCGCTATGTTTCCGCAGTCGATAGCGGCAACCTCGCCGGCCACCTCATCGCGATCTCGTCGGCCTGCCGCAACTGGGCGGAAGCGCCCTCCGCTCATATGCAGGGCAACCTCGATGGCGTCGGCGATACCGCAGGCATCCTCGCGGAGGTGCTGTCCGAGTTGCCGGACGATCGCAAGACGGTTCGCCCGCTGCGCCGTCGCTTGGAAGAGCGTATCATCGGATTCCAGAACGCATTGGCCGCGGTCAAGCGCGAGCACGAGTTCGCATCGATCCGCATCATCAACCTCGCCGTTCTGGCGCGCGACATTCAAAAGCTCGCTGCCAACCTCGATCATGAGGTGAAGTCCGCATTGAGCGTCGAAGTCACGCGCTGGGCGGAATCGCTCGTCAAGGTCTGCGAAGCCCACATCTCCGACAGCACCTTCGATCTGTCCAACATCGACGCACTGCGTCCGCGCCTGATTGCCTTACGCGACAAGGCCCGCGACCTCGCCTTCTCGATGGACTTCGGCTTCCTGTTCCGGCCCGAAAGACGTCTGCTCTCGATCGGCTACCGCGTCGAAAGTGGCGAACTCGATCAGGCCTGCTACGACCTGCTGGCGTCGGAATGCCGACTAACGAGCCTGTTCGGCATCGCCAAGGGCGATCTGCCGACGGAACATTGGTATCGTCTCGGCCGCCAGGTCGTCCCAGTTGGCTCGCGTGGTGCGCTTGTCTCCTGGTCCGGCTCGATGTTCGAGTACCTGATGCCGCCGCTCGTCATGCAGGAGCGCGGCGGAGGCATCCTCAACCAGACCAACAATCTGGTTGTGGTCGAGCAGATGAACCATGCACGCAAGCTGGGGATCCCGTGGGGTATTTCGGAAGCGGCGTTCAATGCGCGCGACCATAACCTGAACTACCAATACACGAACTTCGGTGTACCCTCGCTCGGCCTGAAGCGGGGCCTTGGCCACAACGCGGTCATTGCGCCCTATGCGTCGATCCTTGCCAGCCAGTACAATCCTGACGCAGCGCTTGAAAACCTCCAGCGCCTGCGCAAACTCGGCGCACTCGGCAAGTTCGGCTACCACGACGCCGTCGACTTTACGCCGACCCGCGTGCCAGAAGGCAAGACTTGCGCGGTTGTATATAACTACTATGCTCACCACCACGGCATGTCGATCGCCGCAGTCGCGAACGTCGCCTTCAATGGTCACCTGCGCGAACTCTTCCACTCGGATCCAGTGATCGAAGCTGCCGAGCTCCTTCTCCAAGAGAAGGCACCGCGGGATATTCCGGTCATGAGCGGCAAGCACGAATCCGATACCCCAGCCAGCATCCAGGACGATCTGTTGCGCCCTGAACTGCGCAAAATCTATGATCCGGCCTCGCGTGATCGCGAGCTGGTCTTCCTCTCGAACGGCCACTATTCGCTGATGCTGACCGCAACGGGCGCCGGCTATTCGCGATGGAACGGCCAATCGGTTGCACGTTGGAAAGCCGATCCGACTGAGGACCGCTGGGGCACCTTCATCTTCCTTCGCGACACGGCGACCAACGAATGGTGGTCGGCAACTACGGAGCCAAAGAGTGTCGAAGGCGAACAGGTAAAGGTTCTCTTCGCTGACGAAAAGGCGGAGTTCACTAAGACGGTAGGCGACCTCACGAGCGAAGTCGAATGCATTGTCGCCACTGAGCATGATGCCGAAGCACGGCGCCTGACGCTCGTTAATTCGGGGACAGAGGATCGATTTATCGAAGTAACCTCCTATCTCGAGCCCGTTCTCGCGCCAGACGACGTCGACAACGCCCATCCGGCATTTGCCCGCATGTTCGTCAAGACGGAGGTCGGCAAGCGCGGCGACGTCATCCGCGTCGAGCGCAACAAGCGAGATCCGAACGAGCCGAACATGGCCGTCGCTCACCTTATCGTCGACACCTCCGGCTCTACGCGCGACACCGAGTTCGAAACGGATCGCCGCAAGTTCCTAGGCCGTGGGCGTAGCCTCGCGAACGCCGCCGCTTTTGATGCGGGAGCGACCCTTTCCGGTACCGACGGCTTCACGCTCGATCCGGTACTCTCGCTTCGCCGCACCCTCCGCGTACCGCCGGGCAAGAAAGTCAGCGTCATCTTCTGGACCATCGCTGCCCCTAGCCGCAACGAGGTGGATCAGGCCGTTGACCGGTATCGCCATGCAGACGCTTTCAACCACGAACTCGTCCAGGCCTGGACGCGCACGCAGATCCAGATGCGCCATGTCGGCGTGACGTCACAGCAGGCGGCAGCCTTCCAGCATCTTGGCCGTCATCTGGTTTATCCGGATATGTATTTGCGCGCCGATGCGGCCGCAGTTGCCGCCGGCATGCAGTCGCAGTCATCACTTTGGCCACTGGCGATCTCCGGCGATTTCCCGATTTTCACCTTGCGTGTCAACGACGACATGGATCTCGATATCGTCAGGGAAGCGTTGCTTGCGCAGGAATACCTCCGCTCGCGTGGCGTCACCGCCGATCTGGTCATCATGAACGAGCGCGCCTCATCCTATGCGCAGGACATGCAGCACGCCGTCGATCAGATGGCCGAGAACGTTCGCCGCATGGGTCAGGCCGATGGCTTGCGCCAACACATTTTCACGGTCCGCAAGGATCTGATGGAAGAATCAACATACCATGCGCTGATCTCCGCCTCGCGCGTCACGCTCCATGCCAAGAACGGCAAGATTATCGATCAGATCAATCGTGCCGTCGCGCTCTTTTCCCCGAGCAAGGAAGAGCAGCAAGAGCTGGAGCGCGCCGATCGGCTGAAGACGCCCGTCAAGCGGATCGCCCCGGCACCAGCCTCACGGCCCTCCAGGGTGGTGATCGAGGAAGAGGGGGACCTCAATTACTGGAACGGCATCGGCGGCTTTGCCGGCGACGGTCGCGAATATGTCGTGCGCCTTCCCGGAGGTCACGCAACGCCGCATCCGTGGATCAATGTAATCTCGAACGAAAAATTCGGCTTCCATGTGTCTGCCGAAGGAGCTGGTTTCACGTGGAGCGCAAACTCCCGTGATTATCAGCTGACGTCGTGGTCGAATGACGCAGTCATCAACCGCCCCGGCGAAGCGATCTACGTCGTCGATCGGGATAGCGGCGCGGTATTGACCCCGTTCGCAAACCTCTCGGAGCGGCCGGATATTCGCTTCGAAGCGCGACATGGCCTGGGCTATTCGGTATTCTCCAGCGTGCAGAACGAAATCGCGCTTGAGGTCACGCAGACCGTCGATCGCGAAAAACCGGTCAAGCTGCAACGAATCCGGCTACGCAATGCCGGTTCCAAGCCAAGGAAGCTGCGGATTTACGGCTACGTCGAGTGGGTTCTGGGCAACAATACGCAGAAGTCTGCACCGTTCATCCTCTCCGAGCACGACGAGGAGACCGGCGCACTATTCGCAAGCAACAACTACAGCATCGATTATTCCGGTCGTGTCGCTTTCTTTGTGGCCGGCGAGAAGCCATCTAGCTTTACTGCCAGCCGCCGCGAATTTATCGGCAAGAAGGGAACGATTCAGGCGCCACACGCCCTGAATTCGGGAGCCAGCCTTTCCGGCACGACAGAACTCGACGGCGATCCGGCAGCGGTTCTGGCGATCGATATCGAGATCGGACCGGACGAGGAGCGGGATATCTGCTTCTTCCTCGGCGACACCAAGACGAAGGCCGAGGCGCGGGCGTTGATCAACGATATTCGCAAGGTTGCCTTCGAGGACGTTGTCCACGCAAACCGTGCTTTTTGGCAGGGCTTCACCGGAAAACTGCAGGTTTCCACGCCCGATCAGAGCATGAACAATCTGATCAATACCTGGCTGCCGTACCAGAGCCTGGGCTGCCGCATCATGGCGCGTACGGCCTTCTACCAGGCAAGCGGTGCCTTCGGCTTCCGCGATCAGTTGCAGGATACGTTGGCGTTCGTCATCCATGAGCCGTCGATTGCCCGCAAGCAGATCCTGAACGCCGCCTCGCGCCAGTTCCGCGAGGGTGATGTTCAGCACTGGTGGCTGCCTGGCACCGGCGCTGGTGTCCGGACGATGATTTCGGACGACGTGGTTTGGCTCGCTTACGCGATCCATCACTATTGTAGCGTTACGAGGGACAAGAGCGTCCTCGACGAACAACTCGCCTTCTTGGAAGGGCCGGCACTCCTTGAGGGACAGCACGATTCCTTCTATTTGCCGGAAATCTCCGAAGACAAGGCGAGCGTCTACGAACACGCGGCCATCGCGCTGGATCTCGCGATCGCCCGCACAGGCAAGAACGGTCTGCCGCTCTTCCTCGGAGGTGATTGGAACGACGGCATGAACCGTGTCGGCATTGGCGGACAAGGAACGAGCGTCTGGCTTGGCTGGTTCCTGGCGGGTGCGCTACGTTCGTTCTCGGCATATGCGGAGGAACGTGGCGACAAGGCACGGGTTGAGCGGTGGACTCAGCATTTGACCACGCTCAAGGCCGCACTTGAAACCGTCGCCTGGGATGGCGCCTACTACCGGCGCGGCACATTCGACGATGGCAGCTTGCTTGGTTCCAAGGAAAGCCTCGAATGCCAGATCGATTCGATCGCCCAGTCTTGGAGCGTGCTGTCCGGAGAGGGCGATCCGGCGCATTCGGCAAAGGCTATGAACTCCGTGCTGGATAAGCTGGTCGATCCAGAGGCACGGATCATCCGGCTCTTCACGCCGCCCTTTGCAAACTCGGCTAAGGATCCTGGCTATATTAAGGCTTACCCGCCAGGTGTTCGAGAAAATGGTGGCCAATACACTCATGCCGCGACTTGGGTTGTCTTGGCATTGGCTGAACTTGGCCGCGGCGATGATGCCCTGCGTTGCTTCGAGCTGCTCAATCCGATCAGTCATGCCCGCGACCCGGTTTCGGCGGAACGCTATCGCGTCGAACCTTATATCATTGCAGCTGACGTCTACGGTGAGGGCGCGCTCAGCGGTCGCGGCGGGTGGACCTGGTACACAGGCTCCGCGGGCTGGCTCTATCGCGCGGTGATCGAGGGCATCCTCGGCATCAAGGTGAGGGATGGCCGCTTGTACGTGCGTCCAGCACTGGCGAGCACATGGGACGGCTTCTCCGCCGAGATTGAGCACGCAGGTGCTAAATACCTCATTTCGGTCTCAAAATCGTCCCATCCGAGAGGCTACGATGTGACCATCAACGGACGCGAAGTCACCGATCCCGACGAGGGATATCCGGTCGGATAACAGCATTTTCCTCGCTAATCATCCGGCGATTCGTTGCGGCCAAAAGGGAAACCTTTTGGCCGCAACTGCGTTTGCAAATCGGAAAAGCAGGAGAGGTCCATGGCAATAGCGCTCGAGGGAACGATCGGCGCCAAGCAAAGTTCTGTGACGGTAGCGGCGCCGAAACGCGATACGAGATTAGACGTTCTACGCGGACTCGCGCTCATCACGATTTTCATCAATCACGTACCCGGTCAGATTTTCGAGAATCTTACAACCAAGAATTTCGGCTTTTCAGATGCGGCCGAAGCCTTCGTTCTGATTTCGGGCATCGCGGTTGGCTTGGCCTATGGTACGCGCTTTGAGCCCGGCGCGTGGCTGCAGACGGTAGTGAAGGCCATGAAGCGGGCGTTTACCCTTTATCTGGCTCACATGATAACGACGTTCATGACGCTCGCCCTGTTCCTGGCCGGCGCGTGGATCTTCCACCGACCCGGCCTGCTGTGTGAAATCAACATCCTCGCCGTCCTCACCAATCTGAAGGCCGGCATTCCCTCGCTAGTACTGCTTGGACATCAGATCGGCTACAACAACATTCTGCCGATGTACGGCGCGTTGATGTTGATGGTGCCGATCATCCTTCTGCTCAACGCGGCAAGCCCTCTTCTTGCACTCGCCGTTTCCGGCACTGTTTGGCTATTTGCGGGCGTTTACGAGATAGCGCCACATAACATGCTGATCGAGGGTTATTGGTTCCTCAACCCACTGTCCTGGCAATTCCTCTTCACGATCGGCATCGTTGGCATGATGCATGTGCGCCGCGGCGGCCAACTGCCGCAGCACCCGATCCTCTTTGCTTTCGCGGCCGCCTATGTCGCGTTGTCCTTTGCCTGGGTCGTGGGCCAGCTCTGGAGCTTCGGAATTGCGCTGGCATCGCTCGGGCTGCCGCCCGTGCTGACAGGCTTCGACAAGACATTCCTGTCGCTGCCGAGGCTACTGCACGTTCTGGCGCTGACGTATCTCGTCATCAATATTCCAGCAATCTCACGCCTGCTTCGCCGGTCCACGAACAATCCGCTGACCATCCTTGGACGCCACTCGCTGAACATCTTTGTCGCCGGCACTGTTCTGGCGATGGTTGGTCAGGTGGTGCTCTACATCAACAACCACGACCGGATCGTCGGCCCAGTCTTCGTGGTCATCGGCATCGCCATTCAGTTCGCCTACGCCTACCATCTTGAGCGAAAGCGCAAGCTGGAGACCGGCGACCGCGACAGGCTGCCCAGCCGAACGATGGTGCCGGTTCCTGCGCGCGTCGATCGTTCGCAAGATCGACGCTAGACGCCAGTACCATGCGACTGTTGAGAGATCGCTGCCTTCCGCGCCGTCGCATATCATGATCGCAAAAACCTTGACTCCTGTGGAAAACCTTTTAAGAGCAACGGCGGAAAAGGAATATCCATGGTTCGTGATGAACACGCCATTGCTGCATGCAATGACCGGGCACAAGGTGCCGGGATGGGTATTGCCGTTCCGGTTTCTTCCAAAACCAAGGCCAAAACGACGACGAAAACCGTCTGACGTCTCTGGCCTGCCGCTCTCTCCCCGGCCCGGCTGGGGACAGGAAGTCGCGATGTCTTCGCGCTTCCCCCTCACCGGACAAGAGGAGAGAAGAGAAAGAGAGCTTGAGAAATGGGTTTTAAAGTTGCAGTTGCGGGAGCGACCGGAAATGTTGGCCGGGAAATGCTCAATATCCTCTCCGAACGCGGTTTCCCCGCCGATGAAGTCGTAGCGCTTGCGTCTGCGCGCTCGCAGGGCACTGAGGTATCTTACGGCGACAAGACGCTGAAGGTCGCAAACCTCGAGAACTACGATTTCTCGGACACCGACATCTGCCTGATGTCGGCCGGCGGCGAGGTCTCCAAGAAGTGGTCGCCCAAGATCGGTGCGCAGGGATGTGTCGTCATCGATAACTCGTCGGCATGGCGCTACGACGCAGACGTGCCGCTGATCGTTCCTGAGGTGAATCCCGACGCCGTTACCCAATTCAGCAAGCGCAACATCATCGCCAACCCGAACTGCTCGACTGCCCAGCTCGTCGTGGCGCTCAAGCCGCTTCACGACTTCGCCAAGATCAAGCGCGTCGTCGTTTCGACCTATCAGTCCGTTTCCGGCGCCGGCAAGGATGGTATGGACGAGCTGTTCAACCAGACGCGAGCCGTGTTCGTCGCAGATCCGATCGAGAACAAGAAGTTCACGAAGCGTATCGCCTTCAACGTCATCCCGCATATCGATGTCTTCATGGAAGACGGCTACACGAAGGAAGAGTGGAAGGTTCTCGCCGAGACCAAGAAGATGCTCGACCCGAAGATCAAGGTGACCTGCACGGCAGTTCGCGTTCCTGTCTTCATCGGCCACTCTGAATCGGTCAACATCGAGTTCGAAAGCGAGATCACGGCTGATCAGGCACGCGACATCCTGCGCGAAGCTCCCGGCTGCCTCGTCATCGACAAGCACGAGAACGGCGGATACATCACGCCCTACGAGTCTGCCGGTGAAGATGCGACCTATATCTCCCGCATCCGCGAAGACGCGACGGTCGAGAACGGCCTGAACATGTGGGTGGTCTCCGACAACCTCCGCAAGGGTGCCGCTCTCAACGCGATTCAGATCGCTGAGCTGCTTATCAATCGCGGACTTGTGAAGCCGCGCAAGCAGGCAGCCTGAACCAATTGTTAACTATGGTTTGTTAAGCCCGGCTTATTAAGGTAAGGGCTTTTTTGGCGCGGGTTTGCTGTTCTCGGCTTCCCGCGCTTGCCAAATCAAAGACGGTGACAATATTGCCGAAAGCGGGCTGCGGGCCCGGTTTGAAGGCTAGTCAGATCGGGATCGGGGTATCTCCATGCGCATGACAAGATTTCTGTTGGCAGCTTCGGCGGCCTGCATTCTCCACGCAGTTCCTGCAGCAGCCAAGGCAGCCCAGTGTGGCAACAACGGCGCCGGTTTCGAGGCCTGGATTGGCGAGTTCAAGCAAGAGGCAGCTGCAAGCGGTGTCAGCCCCTCCGTTCTTGATCGCGCCTTCGCAAACGTCTCCTACAACGGACCGACTATTGCCGCTGACCGTGGCCAGAAGAGTTTCAAGCTTTCCTTCGATGCTTTCATGCAGAAGCGTGGCGGTGCAGCGATCATTTCGCGCGGCAAGGGCATGAAGCGCGCCAATGCCGCTCTCTTTGCGTCGATCGAACGCCGCTACGGCGTGCCGGCGGGTCCGCTAATCGCGATTTGGGGCATGGAGACCGGATTCGGCAGCTATATGGGCAACCAGCATACGCTGTCGGCAGTGTCGACCCTCGCCTACGATTGCCGACGTTCCGACTACTTCACCGATCAGCTCTATGCAGCACTGCAGCTTGTCTCGGAGGGTTACCTCAACCCGCAGGCGCGCGGTGCGGCCCATGGCGAGATCGGACAGACGCAGTTCCTGCCGCGCAATGTCGTGCGCTTCGGCGCCGATGGTGATGGCGACGGCCGCGTCGATATGGTCGGCTCGCGCGCTGATGCGCTTGCCTCTACTGCTAATTTCCTGAAAGGCCATGGCTGGCAGGCTGGTGCCGGCTATCAGCCCGGCGAGCCCAACTTCGCAGCGATCGCCGGCTGGAACGCGGCGACGGTCTATCAGCAGGCCATCGCTTATATCGGCCAGCAGATCGACGGAAACTGAGAATAATTCAGCGCAAACCGCGAGCGCCGAACTGAGGTTCGGCGCTTTTTTGTTTGAGCCTAGACGTCGGGGCGAATGAAGTCGCGGGTTTCGGCGTCCATGACCCACAGTTCTCCCGTCGAAATATCGAACCAGGCACCGTGAAGTGCGATCTTGCCGGCGTCTTCCAGGGCCTTGATGTCTGGAAACGTCCTGAGATTCTCAATCGAATTGCGGATCGAGACACGCTCGAGGGCGGTTTGGCGCTCGGCAGGAGTCATCACGTCATTGGCGCCGATCTGCTCCGCCGCAGGCCTGACGAGCGACATCCAGCGTCCGATAAAGTCGCCGGGCGAAAGGGGCTCGGCACTCGGATCGAGCGCCGCCCTGATGCCACCACAGCGCCCATGACCCATGACAACGATGTCCGTAACCTTCAGAACCTGAACCGCGAATTCCAGCGCGGCTGACGTGGCATGAAAATGACCATCCGGCTCGTAGGGCGGCACCATGTTGGCGACATTGCGGATGACGAAAAGTTCGCCGGGACCTGCATCAAAGATCAGCTCGGGAGCAGCACGCGAGTCCGAACAGGCGACCACCAGTGTGCTTGGGTTTTGGCCGTGCTCGGCAAGCGTCTTGTAGCGATCACGGGCGTCCGCATAACGCCCGTTCATAAAGTTGCGGTAACCGTCGAGAAGGGTGTTTGGAAAACGCTGCATGATCTTCGATTACAGCCTGCGCCCACCAAGATCAATATCGCACTGCAAGATAGCAAGCGCGGGCGTGACGTCAGCCCTTGCGCCTTTGTGCCGGGTGCATCAAGCGCCGCATCTGCACCATCGCCATCGGCGTTGCCAGGCTTGACGCGTCGCTTGCCAGCGTCAATTCGTCGCTCCCCCGCTTCACGGCGCGGGCAAGTACCTCGTAGACGCTTGCCGTTGCAAGCTGAAGCGCCTTCTCGTCCTCCATGCCGGAAAGAAGCCGCGACAGAAACAGCGCGGCAAGAAGATCACCGAGGCCATTCGGCGGCTTGTCGATCAGGCGATGTTCCGCCAGCAGCGCATGGCGCCCCGAGAGATAGAGATTTCCTGTGCCTCCTGCCATCATCGGCACGGCTGAGGTCACCAGCATGCGGGACGGACCGAGCGACAGGGCAGCATCCATAATCGACGTATTGTCCTCCAGCGGGGCACCAGCGAGCCAGGCGAGTTCAAATCGATTAGGCGTCGCAAGCGAAGCGAGGGGTATCAGATGATCCCTGATCGCCTCGGCCGTTGCCTGCGGCACGTAAAGGCCACCCAGATCCCCCATAACCGGATCGCAAACGTAAAGCAGCTCCGGTTTCTGCTCGCGCAAAGCCGTCACGAGCCGGGCAACCGAGCGCGCCTGCCCGGCATTGCCAAAATACCCTGAAAGAACAGCCTTCACTTCACCGATCCAGGGTGCGCGAATGAGATCGTCGATCGCCGCGTCAAAATCGGCTTCGGCAAACGTGAGCCGTGTCGACCGGCCATGGCCGGGGTGCCACGGCAGCACGATCGTCGGCAGCGCCCAGACCTGATGACCGAGTGTCTCCAGCGCAAAGACCGCCGCACGATTTCCGACGGACCCACGCACAACATGGCTGGAGATAACAATGACGGTTCCTGCGGCATTATCTGACATGATGCTCTACTCGGCCTTCGATGACCGTTGATCTCCTTTTTGCAGCTCCACTGTCAACAGCTCTTCACGCAGACATGGAAACTTCCGCCGCAAGAAATTCGGGCATTCATACAACGAAGCAAAATCTTTCGAAAATATGCGTTCCGACCGCCAAAAACGCATGAAAGCTGCCTCGCAATGCACTCTTTTAGAGATTCTTTCGTCAAATCTTCTGCTAACTTGCGCCAAATCGAGGAGATGAGGGAGTATCTGCGATGGCTGGTCGAAACAATCCGAAGCGAGAAAAACAGCTCGAGAGCGCGACCAAAATCGCGGCCGCAACCGGGGAGACCTACCTCGATCCCGAATTCTTGTTCGGGCGCGCCAGCGGCGACGACCTGGAACGCTACACGCCGGAGATGTTGGCACTTTCTGCCGTGCATTCTGCAAAAGAATTAGCAGCCTGGGCAGGCAATTCAGCGCGCATCACCATCGATACCATCGCCGACGTGGAGCCAAACGGCGTTGCCGTATCCGTTCTTTCGGTCACCGACCACAATATGCCGTTCTTGTATGAATCGGTGATGGGCGAGGTCACCAGCAGTTATCGCGACCTCTACATGGCCGTGCATCCGATCCTCGTGATGGAGGACGGCAAAGCGCCTGAACTTTACTCGGCCGACCTCCAAAGCGAACCGGCCAATCGCGTCAGCCATATCCAGCTGCACCTTGCGCCCCTGACGACGGCTCAGGCAGCCGATCTGATCAAGCGTGTGAAGACCGTGGTCGAGCAGGTGCGCGTGACGGTTTCCGACTGGAGACCGATGCTCGATAAGCTCGGAACGGTGATCGACGAACTTTCTGCCTACAATGCCAGCCGCAGGAAAGCGGAACGCGATGAAGCGCTCGCCTTCCTGACGTGGCTGCGCGATGCCAACTTTACCTTTCTCGGGATGCGTGAGTACGTCTACTCGGGCAAAGGCGCGAGCGCAAAGGTGGAGCGTGACAAGGGCGCTGGCCTCGGCATCCTTTCAAACCCCGACGTGCTCGTTCTGCGCACCGGTAAGGACGCTGTCACGACGACGCCGGAAATCCTCGCATTCCTCGATGGCCCGGATTTCCTGATCGTCACCAAAGCGAACGTGAAGTCGATCGTCCATCGACGCGCCTATATGGACTATGTCGGCGTCAAGCGCTTTGACGCCAAAGGAAACGTAACCGGCGAATTGCGCATCGTCGGCCTCTTCACCTCAACCGCCTACACATCCCTCGCCAGCGAGATTCCGCTGCTCCGTTCCAAGATCGAGCGGGTGAAGGAATATTTCGGCTTCGACCCGATGAGTCACTCGGGCCGTATGCTGGACAATACGCTGGAATCCTATCCACGTGACGACCTCTTCCAGATCGACACGACCCTTCTGGCGAGCTTTGCAGAACAGATCAACGATCTTGCCGACCGGCCGCGTGTCCGCGCGCTGCCGCGCATCGATCACTTTGATCGCTTCGTTTCGGTGATCGTTTATGTGCCACGCGAGGAATATGACTCGATCGTGCGTGAAAAGATCGGAACCTATCTGAAGACCGTCTATGATGGCCGCGTGTCCGCCTATTATCCGGCTTTCCCGGAAGGCGGCGTTGCGCGCGTTCATTTCATCATCGGTCGTTCCGGCGGCAAAACTCCACGCGTGCCGCAAGCAAAACTCGAGGAGGCAATTCGAGCCATCACGGCGCGTTGGGATGACCGGTTCGAAGCCCTGGCTGGACCCAAGGCTCCTCGCTTGCTCGTAAGCCACGCGTTCCAGGATCTCTTCCCGCCCGAAGAAACCTTCTATGATCTTGAGGACATCACCGCTTGCGCAGCCGGAGAGCCGATCCGCATAGCGTTCTACACGCGGGAGAAAGACGGCGTTGAGCTGCTTTGCCTGAAGATTTTCCATTCCGGCGGCCAACTCGCCCTGTCCCGCCGCGTACCCTTGCTTGAGAACCTCGGCTTTAACGTCATAAGCGAGGGAACATTCGATATCGATGTAACCCTCCACGGCGGCCCGGAAACGCTGGTGGTGCTGCATGATATGGAACTTGAGCCTCGGGGAGGTATCCAAATCGATCTCCATCGTCATGGAGAGATGTTGGAGGAAGCGTTCCTCGCAGCGTTCAGCGGCGTCATCGACAATGACAACTTCAACCGCCTGATCGTCTCGGCGGGATTGACTGCGCGCGAAACCAGCGTCCTTCGTGCCTATGCCCGCTATCTGCGCCAGGCCGGCATTCCGTATTCGCTGGACTACATCGCTACCACTCTGGACAAGTATCCGGTAATCGCAGCGATGATCTTTCGGCTGTTTTACGACGCGCTCGATCCGAAAATTTCCGAGAAGACGCGGATCAAGAAGGCGGCCGAGCATCACCAAAGGATCGAGGCGGCTCTCTCCGATGTGCCGAGTCTCGACGACGATCGAATCCTGCGCCGCTACGTCAACGTCGTGGACGCGACACTGCGGACCAACTACTTCCAGCGCGATCAGGATGGCTCGCCGAAAGCGATGCTGGCCTTCAAGCTCGATCCGCATCTGGTCGACGGCTTGCCCGAACCCCGACCATTTCGCGAGATGTTCGTCTATGGCGTCGAAGTCGAAGGCGTACACCTGCGCTTCGGCAAGGTGGCGCGTGGCGGCCTGCGTTGGTCTGACCGCGCTGAAGACTATCGAACCGAAGTGCTGGGGCTTGTGAAAGCACAACAGGTCAAGAACGCCGTCATCGTGCCAGTCGGCGCTAAAGGTGGCTTCTATCCGAAGAAGCTGCCGGTCGGCGGCAGCCGCGACGAAATCTTCAACGCTGGTCGCGAAGCCTACAAGACCTATATCCGCACTCTGCTGTCGATCACCGACAACATCAATGGCGCCGATATCGTGCCGCCAAAGGACACAGTCAGGCTTGACGGCGACGACCCTTATTTCGTCGTGGCCGCCGACAAGGGAACCGCCACCTTCTCGGACACCGCCAACGCGCTCGCGCAGGAAGCGGGCTTCTGGCTGGACGATGCCTTCGCTTCGGGTGGCTCGGCCGGTTACGACCACAAGAAGATGGGCATCACCGCCCGCGGTGCCTGGGAAACGGTGAAGCGCCACTTCCGTGAAATGGATATCGACATCCAGACCACCCCCTTCACCGTTGCCGGTGTCGGCGATATGTCCGGCGATGTGTTCGGCAACGGCATGTTGCTGTCTCCAAAAATCCGGCTGGTCGCCGCTTTCGACCATCGCGACATTCTCATCGATCCGGATCCGGATATGGCAAAGACGCTCGCAGAACGGCAGCGGCTTTTCAATCTAGCGCGGTCGAGCTGGCAAGATTTCGACAAGGGTGTCCTTTCGAAGGGCGCGATGATCATTTCGCGATCGGCGAAGTCGGTCACGCTGACGCCGGAAGCAATGGCTGCGATCGGCATCGACAAAGCCGTGGCAACGCCGTTCGAGATCATGACGGCCATTTTGAAAAGCCCGGTCGATCTGCTCTGGTTTGGCGGTATCGGCACCTATGTCAAGGCGCCGTCCGAAACAGACGCGGAGGTTGGCGACCGTGCCAACGATCCCATTCGCGTTGCGGCGGAAGACGTGCGCGCCAAAGTGATCGGCGAGGGCGCAAATCTCGGTGTGACGCAGAAGGGCCGTATTGCCTACGGCTTGAGGGGCGGGCGCTGCAATTCCGACGCGATCGACAATTCGGCTGGCGTCAATACGTCGGACGTCGAAGTCAACATCAAGATCGCGCTTGCCGCCGCCATGCACGATAATCGCCTCACGCGGGCAAAGCGCGACCAGCTCCTGTCATCAATGACGGATGAGGTCGCAAAGCTGGTGCTCAGGAACAACTATTTGCAGTCTCTGGCGATTTCGCTGACGGAGCGCAAGGGCACGGCAAACGGCCTGGAACTTGCCCGGCTCATGACGGTGCTCGAAGGCGCCAAGCAGTTGAACCGGAAGGTTGAGACGCTACCTGACGATACGGTCCTTGCCGAGCGCTATGCTGCGGGCAAGCCGCTGACCCGACCCGAGATTGGCGTTCTGCTTTCCTATGCCAAGATCGTGTTGTTTGATGCCCTGGCCGCCAGCGATTTGCCTGATGATCCCTATTTCACCGCAACGCTTTCGAACTACTTCCCCGCAAAGATGCGCAAGACGAACGCATCCGACATCGACGCCCATCGTCTGAAACGCGAGATCATTGCGACCGTGCTTGCCAACGAGGCCATTAACCGCGGCGGCCCTGGCTTCGCTGTCAGCATGATGGATGCCACAGCGGCATCCGCACCGGAGGTTGTTCGGGCGGCAATCATTGCCCGTGATGGCTTCGATCTCGGACGGCTCTGGACGGAGACGGATGCGCTGGACGGAAAGATCGGCGGCCAGATCCAGAACCGCATCTACGAGGAAATCAGCCACACCTTCACGGTGTTGACGCGCCTCCTTCTGAAGACACAGATGGTCAAGGGCGATATGGCTGCCACCATCGAGGGACTTCAAGCAGCCCTGAAGAAGCTCAAGCCGATTTTCGCCAGCCAGACAGTACCCGAGCTCGAGGCACGCCGCCAAGAATATCGCGAGGCCGGCGCGCCCGATAAGCTGGCCGCCGAGATCTCGGGGCTCCTCGGCTTTGCGCTCGTGCCTGAGATCATGCAGATCGCCGAACGCACGGGCGAACCACTGGCTCGCGCAGCGGAAAGCTATTTCGCCGTCTCACAAACATTCCGGATCGGGCGGTTGCTCGCCGCCGGATCGCGCATCATCTCGGCCGACCACTACGAGAATCTGGCGCTGGCACGCAGCATCGACCAGATCGCCAGTGCGAGACGCGATATCGTCATCTCGGCGCTCGCAAACCATGGAAAGGACAAGCTTCCGGTTCAGGCTTGGCATGCCGGCGATCGCATCAGAATCAACCGGATTGCAGAGGAACTATCCGGGTTGAGTGACAGCGGCGATCCGAATCTTGCCCGGATCACCGTGGCAGCGGGTCTGTTGACCGACCTTGCGCGCGACGGGGCGAGGTGAGACAGTTCCGCTCGGAATCAGGAGCGGATTGTGAATCGCATCGACTGGACGGGAACTCAGCCGGCTAGGGCATCGGAGAAGGGCATCTGGGGCTGGATGCTCTTCGACTGGGCAGCCCAGCCATTCTTCACGGTCGTAACGACCTTTATCTTCGGCCCGTACTTCGTGTCACGCCTGACGGCCGATCCGGTCTCCGCTCAGGCGATGTGGAGCAACATGGCGACGATCTCTTCGGTGATCATCGCCATCTTGTCGCCCGTCCTGGGTTCGATTGCAGACCAGTCCGGCGCGCGAAAGCCTTGGATCGCTTTTTTCGCCGTCATCAAGATTGCGAGCCTCTTCTGCCTCTGGTTTGCGTCACCGGGTTCGTCGCTGGTCTACCCAGTAACCTTCATGATCCTGGCGTCGATCGCGGCCGAGTTCTCGATCGTCTTCAACGACTCCATGATGCCGCGGCTCGTCAGCAAAGACGAGGTCGGCAAGTTGTCCAATACGGCCTGGGGTCTTGGCTATCTTGGCGGGATGATTGTCCTGATCGCCGTAGTCGTCCTGCTTGCGGGAAATCTGGAATCCGGCAAAACAATTCTTGGTCTTGATCCCTTGTTCGGTCTTGATCCACACCAAGGGGAAGATGCCCGCATCACCGGGCCGATCTCGGCCGCCTGGTACCTGATCTTTATTCTTCCGATGTTCTTTTTCACACCGGATGTCAGCAAGGGCCTTCCGTTCGGTGCCGCGGTGCGAACCGGCCTTGCCGAGCTGAAAAGCACGCTTGGCGAGCTCAAGCACCGCCGAGGCATTCTTCATTTCCTGGTCGCCCGCATGATCTATCAGGATGGCGTCAACGGACTGCTGATACTTGGTGGCGCCTTTGCCGCAGGAATGTTCGGCTGGGCGACAATCGAAATCGGGATCTACGGGATCATACTCAACGTCGTCGCAATCTTCGGCTGCATCATTGCAGGCCGGGTCGATCGACATATCGGATCCAAGTCGACAATTGTCATCAGCTTGGCGATGCTGTTGCTTGCAACCGTTGGCATTGTGTCGACGGGGCCGGGATACACGCTCTTCGGCCTGCTCGAACTGCCGACCGCCGATTCCGGTGGACTCTTCGGGACGGCAGCCGAGAAAGCATACATCGCCTACGGCCTGCTGATCGGCCTTGCCTTCGGCCCGGTGCAGGCGTCGTCACGCTCCTATCTCGCACGAAGCGTAAGCCTGAACGAGGCGGGCCGCTATTTCGGCATCTATGCGCTTTCAGGGCGCGCCACGAGCTTCCTGGCGACGCTGTTCTTCTCCGCCGTGACCTATATGACGGGCTCGTCGCGGCTTGGAATGGCAACACTTGTACTCTTTTTGGCCGCAGGGCTGATCCTGCTCGTCCGCACGCCCTATCCTGCGGACAGGGCGTAACGGCGGCCTACCCGCTTAGTGGCGGAAGTGCCGCATGCCGGTAAAGACCATTGCGACATTGTGCTCATTGGCAGCGTCGATCACTTCCTGATCGCGCATCGATCCGCCCGGCTGGATAACCGCCGTCGCGCCGGCTGCGATCATTGACAGCAAGCCATCGGCGAAGGGCAGGAAGGCCTCCGAGGCAACGGCCGAACCGTGCGTCAACGGCTCTGTGAGCCCGAGGGACCTGGCAGCTTCCTCGGCCTTCACGCCGGCGATCCGCGCAGAATCCACGCGGCTCATCTGGCCTGCGCCAATGCCGGCCGTCTGCCCGTCCTTGGCATAGACCACCGCGTTCGACTTGACATGCTTGGCGACCTTGAAGGCAAATTTCATGTCCTCGAGTTCCTGCTGGGTAGGCGCACGCTTGGTAACTATCTTCAGCTCCAGATCCTCGACCATGCCGTTGTCTCGGCTCTGGACGAGCAAGCCGCCGGAGACGGTTTTCGCCGTCAGACCGGCAGACCGCGGATCTGGGAGCCCGCCTGCAGTCAGCAGACGTAGGTTTGCCTTGCGCGCAACGATGGCCTTCGCCTCCTCAGTAACTTCAGGCGCGATGATGACTTCGGTAAAGAGCTTGATGATCTCTTCCGCCGTTTCCGCATCGAGTGTCTGGTTAAGGGCGATGATGCCGCCAAAGGCGGAAACGGAGTCGCAGGCAAGCGCGCGCTTGTAAGCTTCGAGCAAGCTGGAACCGGTTGCCACGCCGCAGGGATTTGCGTGCTTGATGATCGCGCAGGCTGCTGACTTTTCCGGCAGGAACTCGGCGACGAGCTCGTAGGCCGCATCGGTGTCGTTGATGTTGTTATAGGAGAGCTGCTTGCCCTGAAGCAGTGACGCCGTGGCAACACCGGGGCGGCGTTCGCCCGTGACATAGAATGCCGCCTTCTGGTGCGGGTTCTCGCCGTACCGCATCTCTTCCTTGAGCACACCACCAATGACGCGATGACGCGGGGTGTCTATCGAGAGCGCCTCGGCAAACCAGTTGGAGATCATCGAATCATAGGCAGCCGTGCGAGCAAACGCCTTGGCTGCCATCCGTTGGCGGAAGCCATAGGCAGTGCCGCCGGCGTCGGAAGCGAGATGTTCGAGTAGCTCGGCATAGTCCGCCGGATCGGTCAGGATCGTCACATAGGCGTGGTTCTTGGCCGACGCACGGATCATCGCGGGACCGCCGATATCGATATTCTCGACGGTCGTCGGATAGTCACCGCCGGCAGCACGAACGTCCTCGAACGGATAAAGATTGATGACGACAAGGTCGATACCCTCGATGCCGTGCGCCTTCATCGCAGCTTGGTGTTCCGCGTCATCGCGAATGGCAAGCAGGCCGCCGTGCACTTTCGGATGCAAGGTCTTGACCCGACCATCCATGATCTCAGGAAACCCTGTGACGTCGGAAACATCGGTCACCGCAAGTCCGGCGGCTGCAATTGCCTTGTGAGTGCCACCTGTCGACAGGAGGCGAACGCCCTTATCGGCAAGTGCGCGCGCGAGCTCGACGATACCGGTCTTATCGGATACCGAAAGCAACGCTGTCTTGACGGCGACCTTGTCGGGTGCGGGAATTTTCTTGGAAACAACGGCCATGAGGCTTCTCCGTTTGGTCTTCAGGAGATATCCGGCGAGGGATAAGCGGATGATGGCGCCGCGTTAGCACAGCTTTGCCGCCGCGGAAACAGTCGCTAGCTCTTACGCGATAAAAACCAGCGTATTTCCGGTCGGTCAGGATAGGAGAAGGCGATCTCGATCTGATCGGAACCGCAAATGCCCGACGCGTCGGCAAAGAAGACGTCCTCGCCAATCAGCACTTCGTTGCCGGGCGAGGAGAACAGCCATGTTTCTCCATCGGGTGCCGTCATCATCACCGACTCTTTGTCAAGCTGCTTTAGATTGATCGAGGGGTGGGCATGGAAGCGCGCCACGGCACGCACGGCCTCATCGACCTTGCCTTCCGGCGCAACCAGTCGATCATAACCCGTAACGATCAATCCCGTGGCGTTCAGGGTCAGCTCTCGCTCATGCAGAACACCAAATGCGTTAAGGTAGCCGTCATGGCTCGCCTTGATTACGTCGCGCCCGTCATCGGCGAGCGCGCGATCGACGCTTACGGTTTTGACGCCATCAGTAATCACGTTCGCAATGAAGTCTGACGGCGCAAAACGGCTGGATGAGGTGTCGTTGACAGTTACAGTGCTATGCGCAGCAGTCGTTCGAGCGATCTGCACGTAACGCTGTCCGGCAAATTTCGGCGATCCGGAATTGACAATAAAACGGTGACGTCCGGAGGACATCTCAAACGACAGGCAACCGGCATGTGCCGTGCGGGACAGGCTGCCAGTAGGCGGCAATCCGGTATCGGCAATGACCACGGTTCTACCCGCAGCCAGCCGCTGATAGCGCGAATGGGGCATCGCCTTGAAGGGATCGCCCGCGGTCTCGTCGTATCGCAGCAACGACATCAATTCCGTCGCGAGAGTCGACGTCGCGCCATTAAAAAGCGCGAGATCGCCATCCTGGTGCCGGAAGAAGCGCAGGGCCGGATACATACGATCGATGCCCGAGATCAGTTTCTGCGGCAGGTCATGACCGAGATTGACGTAGGTTTGCCGGAGCGGAAGGAGATCGAGGAGCAGCTCCAATCCGACCCGCGGATTGCGCGAGACATGACCTCCGTCAGGTAGAATCTGGCTGTCAAACTCCCGATCCAATGCTTCGGCAGCGCGTCGGAGCGCACCTGAGCGCGTTGGCATTGCAATGGAGGCCATCGCAAGGGCGATCCGCAATCGAAAGCGAACTTCGCCGGGAGGCGCGTACTTTGCCATTCGGCGTAGAAATCGAACTTGAAAGGCTAGCGAGCGCAGGAAACGGCGATAGAAGCCGCGATCGGCATTGTGAAGGACAACGGGCGAATGCGAGAGCCAGGAAATCACCCGCTGCGCGGTGACATCGATCCCCCAGGCGATGCCTTCGATGCGGCCGCCATGCAGCGACAGCCAGTTGTTGACGATGGAGCGGGCGACGCTCGAGTGAAGGTCACTCTTCTTGGTCCGCATATGGCGAAGCCATCCGAAGCCATGAAGCCGCAACGCGAAGGATCGGGACGGAAGGCTGAAATTGAAAGGCGACTTGCCGCCCGTTTCGAGAAGGCGTCCGGCAAGCGGGAAGCGGCCGTTCAAAATCTCTTCGGCCACATGCGGATCGACCGCACGTAGGTCGGTCGGGGCGACAATCAGGCGCTCCGGGGCGTGAACCGTGTGGCGGAAGAGGCGCAGCCGCAGAAGTGCTCCGCGGCACAGCGTGCGCCGCCAAACCTCTCCCAAGTAAAGAGCCGAGAACCCGGACCACATGTTTATTGTCTATTGACCCGTGTCGTTAAGAATAAGTGAATAAGCGCAGAATCCGTGACACTTACGTATCAAATTATGACGGGTGCTCAACTATGCCAGTTGCCTTTCGATCAGGCAACACGGCGCATAACGACGGCGTAGAAGCCGTCAAGGCCACCCGCAAAACCGGCGGGAACCTCCAACATGTCGGGCGTCGTGCGGAATTCTCCGAGGCGGCTGATAGCAGACTCCAGTCCCGGCCAGCGCTTGGCATCAATGGCGACACGCTCGAGCATCGGTGTATCCGAAAGGACGCGAGCGGCTACCTCTTCTCCCTCGGTCGGATCAAGCGAGCAATTGGAAAAGACAATTGTGCCGCCCGGCTTCAGCAAGGTTATCGCGTGGCGCAGCAGGCGCTCCTGAAGCGCAGCAAGTTTCGCAATGTCGTCCGGCCCCTTGACCCAGAGAACGTCGGGATGTCGGCGCGTCGTCCCCGTCGATGAGCAGGGCGCATCCAGCAGTATGGCATCGAACAGTTCCGCTGGCTGGTATTTCGTCAGGTCGCTGGCAACCGTCTCGCCACTCAACGCTAGCCGATCCAGATTGGCTCGCAAACGCTTAATACGGTTTTCGGATTGCTCGACCGCCGTAACGTCACCCCCAGCAAGGATCAACTGGGCCGTCTTTCCGCCAGGCGCTGCACACAAATCCGCAACGCGTTTTCCCGCCAAGTCACCGAAAAGCTGGGCAGGGATACTGGCGGCTGCGTCCTGAACCCACCAGGCGCCCTCCGCAAATCCCTCGAGTGAGGGAATGCCGCCCTCGAAGGCGGCCAGCCGAACACCACCGGTCGGCAGCACAAGGCCGCCCAAACGCTGCGCCCAGCTCCGCGCGTCCGTTTTGACGGTAAGATCAATTGCGGCCGGCTCGAGCTGCGATTCAGAGATCGATCGTGCCCTTTCCTTGCCGTAGGCCTTTTCGAGCCTTTTAACAAACCATTCCGGCATGACCGGAATGGCGTTGATTTCAGCCAGGACATCCTCTTTCTCGCGTCCGAGACGGCGTAGGACGGCATTTACCAGCTTGGCAAAGCGGCGATTCCGCGGGTCCTGATTTGATTGCTCAACTGCGAGGTCGACCGCGGCATGATCCGGCACATCAAGATAGAGGATCTGCGCCGCGGCAATCGCGAGAACGTGATGCAATGCCCGCGCGCCTTCGGGAAGCGGCGATTCGAGCAGGAGGGAAATCGCGGCATCTATGCGCGGCAAATGGCGCAGCGTCGCATTGAGAATGGCACGCGCTAGTGCGCGGTCACCCTCATTCAGAGTCTTATAGGCTGGATTACCATGTTCATTGTCCAAGGCGCCGTCAAGCGGGAGCTTCCGGTCCACGACGGCTGCCAGGATCTTGGCCGCAGCGGCACGAACCTGCAATCCGGGTTTTGCTGGCGCAAGGACAGGCCCCGAGTTGGAAGGCTGTGCTTTACGAAATGGCTTTTTCTTGCCGTCTGAATTCAAGACCACGGACCTTTCGGCGGTTGTGAACCACCGCGATCAAGACCGGTATTCGGAACCGAGCGCGATTTGCGCATCGGATTATCAGCGCGAACCGGCGGCGTCGAGACATTCATGCCTCTGCGTGCCATTTCCTGCAGCGCCGCAATCCGGTTTTCCGTGTTCGGGTGTGTGGAGAACAGATTGTCCATGCCGGCGCCGGTCAGCGGATTGATGATGAACATATGGGCAGTTGCCGGATTGCGCTCGGCATCGTAGTTCGGCACATGCGACGCGCTCCGCGCGATCTTGGCAAGCGCCGAAGCAAGCCACAGCGGATTGCCGCAAATCTCCGCGCCACGGCGATCGGCCGAGTATTCGCGCGTCCGGCTGATGGCCATCTGAACCATCATCGCGGCGAGCGGCGCGACAATCATCGCCAGCAACACCCCTATGAAGCCGAGCGGATTGTTGTTGTTTTCCCGGTTGCCACTGAAGAAGAACGCAAAATTGCCCAGCATTGAGATCGCGCCGGCGAGCGTCGCGGTGATCGTCATCGTCAAGGTGTCGCGGTTTTGCACGTGGGCGAGCTCATGCGCCATGACGCCGGCGACCTCTTCCGGCGTCAGTGCGCTCAGCAGGCCGGTGGACGCGGCAACGGCAGCGTTCTCGGGATTGCGACCCGTCGCGAAGGCATTTGGTTGCGGGCTGTCGTAGAGATAGACCTTGGGCATGGGCAGACCGGCATTGCGCGCCAAATCCCTTATGATCGAGAAGAACTCCGGGGCATTGCGCTCGTCGATCTCCTGCGCGTGATAGGCCGACAGCACCATGCGGTCGGAATTCCAGTAGGAAAAGAAGTTCATCCCAGCCGCGATCACGAACGCGATCATCATGCCGCCGCGCCCGCCGATCAGAAAGCCGACGGCCATGAACAATGCGGTCATGAAGGCGAGCAACATGGCTGTACGGACGAGGTTCATTGCTATCTCCAAAATACGCCTAAGCGGATCCGCGCAAGGTCAGAGGGTTTCAATTGCGGCGCCGGCGCACTATGATTTGGTCATTCACCAGCCATTTTCAATATTTTTGGGCGGAAACGCGTGATGCAGGCAGCGGATAATGACAACAACGAAACCCTAGCGGCGGAAGCCGCCGAGACTCCCCGCAAGTTGCTCCCGCCGGCCGCCAAGCGCGCGCTTGCCGAGGCGGAAGAGCGGCGCCGAAACGAGAAGCCGGTAGAAATGCCGCCAGAGATAGGTGGCCGCGGCGGTGCCGATCCCTCCCGCTTCGGGGACTGGGAAATCAACGGCAGAGCGATCGATTTCTAAGTAAATATTCCTATTAACTTTCTCCCACGATCGGAATTTATTCCTTTCATGAGAAAGATTGCTTCCCTTGTCGCACTGGCCGCCTTTGTCGTAACTCCGGTCGCGTCCGAGGCACGCGACGAAATAGCGGGCCGGTATCGGCTGAAATCCTAAGAGTGATCGATGGAGATACTCTTCTGGTCGAAGCTCGTCCTTGGCCGCAGCAGACAATGGAAGTCTATGTTCGGATTCGCGGTATCGACGCGCCTGTGATGCACTCAGGCTGTGCCGAAGCCCGACATCCAGATCACCCGAGATCCAGCTTACGCAGATTGCTGGCGGACAAGTATTTTGGCCGCATCCTGGCAAACGTAACATTTTCAGATGGCAGGAACCGGCTCAATATCTGTTGGGCGGGGGATCGTACGGGCCTATGATGGCGGCCGAAAGCCGCGCGTAATCTGTCCCGAACAGAACTGAAGCCGCCCCGATCGCTCGGAGCGGCTTTTGCTTAGACTGTCACCTTGTTCTGGCGGTTGGCAATCAGATCGTCAACAACGGCGGGATCAGCAAGCGTCGAGGTATCGCCCAAAGAGCCGAAGTCGTCCTCGGCGATCTTGCGCAGGATGCGGCGCATGATCTTGCCGGAACGGGTCTTCGGAAGACCGGGTGCAAACTGTATCTTGTCGGGTGCTGCGATTGGGCCGATTTCGCTGCGAACATGCTTGACCAATTGCTGGCGCAAATCGTCCGAACCTTCATTGCCCGCCATTAGAGTAACGTAGCAATAGATGCCCTGGCCCTTGATCGGGTGCGGATACCCAACGACGGCCGCCTCCGACACAAGGTTGTGCGAAACGAGCGCGGATTCGACCTCGGCGGTGCCCAGACGGTGCCCTGAAACGTTCAGCACGTCATCGACACGACCGGTGATCCAGTAGTAGCCGTCCTCATCCCGTCGGCAGCCATCGCCGGTGAAATACTTGCCCTTGTAGGTCGAGAAGTACGTCTGGATGAAGCGCTCGTGGTCGCCATAAACAGTGCGCATCTGCCCCGGCCAGCTGTCGGTAATGCAGAGATTGCCGTCGGCCGCACCCTCGAGCACATTGCCTTCATTGTCGACCAGCTGCGGCTTGACGCCGAAGAATGGCATCGTCGCCGAACCCGGCTTCAGGTCAGTCGCGCCCGGCAGCGGCGTGATCATGTGACCGCCGGTTTCCGTCTGCCACCACGTATCGATGACAGGGCAACGCTTGTCGCCGACGACGTTATAGTACCATTCCCACGCTTCCGGATTGATCGGCTCGCCAACCGTTCCGAGCAGACGCAGGCTGGAACGCGACGAGCGCGTGACGAAGTGGTCGCCAGCACCCATTAGCGAGCGGATCGCCGTCGGCGCCGTGTAGAAGATATTGACCTTGTGTTTGTCGATGACCTCCCAGAACCGGCCCTGATCCGGGAAATTCGGCACGCCTTCGAACATCAGCGTCGTCGCACAGTTCGCAAGCGGACCGTAGACGATATAGGAGTGCCCGGTCACCCAGCCCACGTCGGCGGTGCACCAGTAGATATCGCCAGGGTGATAGTCGAACACATATTCATGGGTCATCGCCGCATAGACGAGGTAGCCGCCCGTCGTATGCAACACGCCTTTCGGCTTTCCGGTGGAGCCAGAGGTGTAGAGGATGAACAGCGGATCCTCCGCCTTCATCTTCACCGGCGGGCATTCAGGCTTAACCGTAGCGACTTCCTGATGGTACCAGAGATCGCGGCCCGGCGCCCAGCCGGTCTTGCCACCGGTACGCCGCACCACGAGGACCTTGTCGACGATGACATGCTGACGAGCGGCGATATGAATGGCCGTATCGGTATTGTCCTTCAGCGGCACCGGCTTGCCGCCGCGTACGCCTTCGTCGCAGGTGATCACAAAGGTGGACTGGCAGTCGACAATACGACCGGCCAGCGCTTCCGGCGAGAAGCCGCCGAACACGACCGAATGAACTGCGCCGATGCGGGCACAGGCGAGCATCGCATAGGCCGCCTCGGGAATCATCGGCATATAGATGGTAACGCGATCACCCTTCTTGACGCCGTGCTTCTTCATGACGTTCGCCATACGGCAAACGTGCTCATAGAGCTCGTTGTAGGTGATCTTCTTGTCAACGTAGGGATTGTCGCCCTCGAAGATGATCGCCGTCTGATTGCCGTTGGTCTTCAGGTGCCGGTCGATACAGTTGTACGAAACGTTCGTCTGCCCGTCCTCGAACCACTTGATCGAGACCCGGCCGGTGAAAGACGTGTTCTTGACCTTGGTGTAGGGCTTGAACCAATCGATCCGCTTGCCATGCCTGCCCCAGAATTTGTCGGGGTTCTCGACGCTTTCCTCGTACCACTGCTCGTACTTGGACTTATCTATAAGCGCATGGTTCTTCACCGGTTTTTGCACCGGGTAGATCTTTTCGGACATGGAACTCCTCCTCACTCGGACACCGGACGGAACGAAGCAGTCCGGACTGGCTCTGGGCATTCATAGCAGGTCGAATTTGCCCGGCAATTAGACAAAGGTCATTTCATTCGTGATCAATTGCAATTCTGCGTCACTGCGGTTATATAGCGCCATATTTCCCGGACATAGTGGTGACAACCCACGGACCGCGACACCGGCGCGGACGACAGAAGGACTATATCCATGGCTCAACAATTGCTCATGCCGAAGGCGACCGCCATCTGGCTCGTCGACAACACAGCCCTGTCATTCGACCAGATCGCACAGTTCTGCAAACTGCATCCGCTCGAAGTGAAGGCGATTGCCGATGGCGAAGCCGCGCAGGGCATCAAGGGTCTCGACCCGATTGCGACCGGCCAGCTTTCCCGCGACGAAATCGCCCGTGCCGAAAAGAACCCGGCACACAAGCTTAAACTCTCCGAGCCCAAAGTTCGCGTGCCCGAATCCAAGCGCCGTGGCCCGCGCTATACGCCGGTTTCCAAGCGCCAGGATCGCCCAAACGCCATTCTCTGGCTGGTGCGCAATCATCCGGAACTGAAGGATGCGCAGATTTCCCGTCTCGTCGGCACGACGAAGTCGACGATCGAGCAGATTCGCGAACGCACTCACTGGAACTCTGCAAATCTGGCGCCGATGGACCCGGTAACACTCGGTCTTTGCAGCCAGATCGATCTCGACATGGAAGTCGAAAAGGCGGCAAAGGGCCGTCCGCTGCCAACGGCAGCCGAGCTTGGTGCAACCTTGCAGTCTGCGCATGAGACCGAGCGTCTGACGAGCCATGAGCGCGAAGAGGAGAAGGAAATCGACGCCGATGCCGTTTTCGCAAAGCTGAAGTCGCTGAAGTCTTCTCCGAAGGATGAGGACGAAGACGATCACTACTGATTGTCTCTCGATGAGCGATAAACAAGGCCCTGCGTAAGCGGGGCCTTTTTATTTCTGCGCTTCTATATCGGAAACGAACCGAATCCGCGCTTGCGCAACGCTTCCGCGATTTCCTCGAGAATTGCCGGATCGTCGATCGTCGCTGGCATTTTCCACGGCACGCCGTCGGCAATCTTTTGGATCGTCCCGCGCAGAATCTTGCCGGAGCGTGTCTTGGGAAGGCGGTCGACCGTTATGGCGGTCTTGAAAGCAGCCACTGGGCCGATCGCGTCGCGGATCAGCTTTACGACCTCCGATTCGATGGCCGATGTTTCCCGTGAAACATTCTTTTTGAGAACCAGAAGCCCGCACGGCACCTGGCCCTTCAGCTGGTCGGCAATTCCGACCACAGCGCATTCGGCAACATCCGGATGCGTGGCACAAACCTCCTCCATCGCTCCCGTCGACAGGCGATGACCTGCACAGTTGATGATGTCGTCGGTTCGCGACATGATGAAGAGGTAGCCATCCTCGTCGACGTAGCCGGCATCCGCCGTTTTGTAATAACCCGGAAATTCAGCCAAATAGGCCGAACGGAAGCGCTCATCTGCGTTCCACAGCGTGGGCAGGCAACCGGGAGGCAGGGGAAGCTCGACAACAATGTTCCCGAGTGTCCCCGGCGCAACGGGGTGACCGGCGTCATCGAGGACATGGATACTATAGCCGGGCATGGGTACCGATGGGGAACCATGCTTCACCGGTAGCACCTCAAGGCCGAGCGGATTCGCCACCATTGGCCATCCCGTTTCGGTCTGCCACCAATGATCGATCACGGGAACATTGAGCATATGCTCGGCCCACTTCAGTGTCTCCGGATCAGCACGCTCTCCCGCCAGGAACAGGGCTCTGAAATTGGGCTTCGAATAGGCTTTGAGGTGTGCGCCCTCGCTATCTTCGCGGCGAATGGCGCGGAAGGCCGTAGGTGCGGTGAAGAGAACGCGCACATCATGCTCTGAAGCAATGCGCCAGAAGACGCCGGCATCAGGCGTGCCGACCGGTTTTCCTTCGAAGATAACACTGGCAGCGCCAGCCAGGAGCGGCGCATAGACAATGTAGGAATGGCCGACAACCCAACCAATATCGGAGGCGGCCCAGAACACTTCACCCTGCTGGATGCCGAAAATGTTCGTCATCGACCAGTTGAGGGCGACCATGTGACCGCCGTTGTCGCGCACGACGCCCTTGGGCTGGCCCGTCGTGCCAGACGTATAGAGAATATAGAGTTCGTCCGTCGCCTCGACGGGGGTGCATTCGACATTCACACCACGATTTCTCGCGACGGCAGCTTCGAAATCCTCGTCACGACCATCAACCAGGTCCGCCGCAAGCTGCGTCCTCTGCAGAACAAGGCAATGGACCGGCTTTGACTTCGCGATGGCGATTGCCTGATCGACCAAGGGCTTGTAGGGCACCACCCGTCCCGGTTCGAGCCCGCAACTTGCGGTCAGAATTAGTTTCGCTCCCGAATCGTCGATGCGCGCCGCAAGCTCATTTGCCGCAAAGCCACCGAACACGACGGAATGGACAGCGCCGATGCGTGCGCAGGCAAGCATAGAGAAGACCGCTTGCGGCACCATCGGCATATAGATGATGACGCGGTCGCCCTTCGCGATTCCGCGCTGCCGCAGCGTCGCAGCAACGGCGTTCACTTCGGCAAGGGCTTCGTCGTAGGTAAAGACAGTCTTCGTACCGCTCATGGGGCTGTCGTAGATAAATGCGGTATTGCCGCCGCGACCGGCCAGAACATGGCGATCGAGGCAATTGTAGCAGGTATTGGTTTCGCCTCCGGCGAACCAACGGCCATATGGACCGCTCTCCGGTGAAAACGTCCGCTCCGGCTCTTTGAACCAGTCAATTTCCGCCGCCGCCGCCCGCCAGAAGGCCTCCGGATCGCCCTTCCATCTGGCATAGGTCCGCTGATAGTCACCCTGCATCTGCTCCTCCCCAGGATATGCAAGTTACCTTAGCAATCTAGGAGAGGCAGGGCAGGAGAGGAAGCCCGACCAAAGCAGCGTATCAGCGGGCGCCGAAGATCGCGGAGCCGACACGAACGCTGGTCGCGCCAAAGGCAATGGCCGTTTCATAATCCCCGGACATCCCCATCGAAAGCTTCTCGACGCCGCACGCCTTAGCAAGCTTGGCGAGCAATGAAAAATGCGGACCGGGGTTCTCATCCGCTGGCGGGATACACATCAGTCCCTCGATGGCGAGGCCGAGTTCATCACGACAAAAAGCGACAAACACCGCGACGTCATTCGGTGCGATCCCAGCCTTCTGCGGCTCAAGCCCTGTATTTACCTGGACATAGAGACGAGGGGTCTTCGCCTGACGCTTCATTTCGTCAGCGAGTACACGGGCAATCTTCTCGCGATCAACTGTCTCGATCACATCGAACAACGCAACCGCCTCTGCCGCCTTGTTAGACTGCAGAGGTCCAATAAGATGAAGTTCGATGTCCGACGTCTCCAATTTCAGCTCCGGCCATTTTACCTGGCTTTCCTGAACCCTGTTTTCCCCGAAAGTCCGCTGCCCGGCCTGTAGCGCCGGGCGGATGGCGTCTGCGCCGAATGTCTTTGAGACGGCGACAAGCTGAACCGAACCCGGGGATCGCCCGCCCTGCTGTTCGGCTGCGGCGATATGCGAGCGCACATCGTTCAATCGCTCTTCAAGTTCCATCACTCGCCTCGACAAGACCGCATGAGAAGATCGCAATGCACTAAACGCCCGGGCTGTGCTTGCCAAGGCCCCACACGCCCGAAATCGTGGACGGCAGACCGAGATCGGACGCTTGCCGCACCCGTAAAACTTGACGCTACGGTGGTTTCATGGTGAAGGTCACCACCAACTTCCCCTGATTTTTCGGAAATACGAGTACCATGGCAACCGAACGTTATAACCCGCGCGATGCTGAACCTCACTGGCAGCAGAAATGGAACGAAGCGAAGGTCTTCGAGACCGACAACAGCGATCCGCGCGAGAAGTATTACGTCCTTGAAATGTTTCCGTATCCATCCGGTCGCATCCACATGGGCCATGTGCGAAACTACGCGATGGGTGACGTCGTAGCTCGCTACAAGCGCGCTCGCGGCTATAACGTGCTGCATCCCATGGGGTGGGACGCCTTTGGCATGCCGGCCGAGAATGCAGCAATGGAGCGCGGCGTCCATCCGGCGTCCTGGACCTACCAGAATATCGCGTCGATGAAGTCTCAGTTGAAGGCGATGGGCCTATCACTGGATTGGAGGCGCGAGTTCGCGACCTGCGATGTTGCCTACTACCAGCATCAACAGCATCTTTTCCTGGATTTCCTCGAGAAGGGGCTCGTCTATCGCAAGCAGTCGAAGGTGAATTGGGATCCGGTCGACAACACTGTTCTGGCCAACGAACAGGTTATCGACGGACGCGGCTGGCGTTCGGGCGCACTCGTCGAACAACGCGAATTGACGCAGTGGTTCTTCAAGATCACCGACTTCAGCCAGGACCTGCTCGAGGCGTTGGACACGCTTGATCAATGGCCCGAAAAGGTCCGGCTGATGCAGAAGAACTGGATCGGCCGCTCCGAAGGCATGATGCTCCGCTGGGAGATCGTTCAGGAGACCGCGCCGGCCGGAGAAACCGAGATCGAGGTCTATACGACGCGCCCGGACACGCTGTTCGGCGCCTCGTTCCTGGCGATCGCGGCTGACCATCCACTGGCAAAGGATGCCGCAGCGAAGAGTCCGGCCATCGATGCCTTCTGCGAGGAATGCCGCCGCGCCGGCACCTCGCTTGCCGCGCTGGAAACTGCGGAGAAGAAGGGAATCGACACCGGCATACGGGTAAGGCATCCACTTGATCCTTCGTGGGAACTGCCTGTTTACATCGCAAACTTCGTCCTCATGGACTACGGGACTGGCGCCATTTTTGGCTGCCCGTCAGGCGATCAGCGGGACCTTGATTTCGCACGCAAGTACGATTTGCCCGTCGTTCCGGTCGTCATGCCGGCAGATGGAGATGCTGCGACGTTCAGCGTTGGTGATGTTGCCTATGACGGCGACGGCGTGATGATCAACTCGCGCTTCCTCGACGGCAAGACCACCAGCGAGGCATTTGATCTTGTCGCTGACCGTTTGTCATCGATGACGCTTGGGAACGCTCCCCAGGGCGAGCGCAAGGTTAACTTCCGCTTGCGTGATTGGGGCATCTCGCGCCAGCGCTACTGGGGCTGCCCGATCCCGGTGATCCATTGCGATGACTGCGGCGTTGTTCCCGTTCCGAAGAAGGACCTGCCGGTAAAGCTGCCGGAGGACGTAACCTTCGACCAGCCCGGCAATCCGCTTGATCGTCATCCAACATGGCGGCATGTCGCCTGCCCGCAGTGCCGCAAGGATGCACGACGGGAAACCGACACGATGGACACTTTTGTCGATTCCAGCTGGTATTTCACGCGCTTTACTGCGCCTTGGGAAGGCAAGCCGACTGACCCGAGCGCTGCCAATCGGTGGCTGCCGGTCGACCAGTACATCGGTGGTATCGAGCACGCGATCTTGCACCTGCTCTATTCGCGCTTCTTCACCCGTGCAATGCGCGAGACAGGCCATGTCGATGTGAAGGAACCTTTTAAGGGTCTCTTCACGCAGGGCATGGTCGTGCACGAGACATACAGCCGCGGTACCGGTATGAGCCGCGAGTGGGTCGCACCGGCAGACATTCGCATCGAGGAACTGGACGGAAAACGCCGCGCCTATCACCTCTCCAACGGCGAAGAAGTCGCTATCGGATCGATCGAGAAGATGTCGAAGTCGAAGAAGAATGTCGTCGATCCGGACGATATCATCGCCTCTTACGGCGCAGACACTGCGCGCTTCTTCGTGCTTTCGGATTCGCCACCGGAGCGGGACGTTATCTGGTCGGAAGCAGGGGTCGAGGGCGCTCACCGGTTTACGCAGCGTCTGTGGCGACTAATTGCCGAGGCGTCGGACAACCTTCGCAATGTTGCTCCGACTCCGGCTAAGGATGGGGAAGCTCAGGCTATCTCCCAGGTCGCGCACAAAACCTTGAAGGCCGTGCAGAATGACTACGATCGTCTCTGGTTCAACAAGGCCGTCGCGCGGATCTACGAGCTCGTCAATGCCCTGGCATCACCTTTGACCCGTGTAGGCGCGGGGGAGGGCGATCGGACGTATCGCGCCGCCGTACGCGACGCTGCAGAGATACTTATCCAGTTAGTAGCGCCGATGACACCGCATTTGGCGGAGGAGTGCTGGGCAGCGCTGGGCAACGGCGCATTGCTGGCACACACGGATTGGCCACGTTATGACGAGACCCTTGTCGTTGAAAACGATTTGATTTTGCCGGTTCAGATCAACGGCAAGAAGCGCGCCGAATTGACAATTTCTCGCGACGCAGATCAGAATGCCGTCACCGAGGGTGTGCTTGCATTGGATGAGATCAAGAAGGCTCTGAACGGTCAGACGCCTAAGAAGATCATCGTGGTTCCGCAAAGGATTGTGAACATTGTCGTTTGATATCGCTTTTAAGCTGCTGCGCGGCTCAGGCATTGCCGCAATCCTTGCATCCGCGGCCTTTCTTGCATCCTGCCAGGTTCGCCCCCTCTATTCCGAAAGCTCCGGCGTCGCGGGTAAACTCGCGTCTGTCGGCTTCTCGGAAGCAACGAGCCGTGTCGGGCAGGAAGTTCGCAATCGACTGATCTTTATCGCTTCACGCGGCGCCGGCGAGCCCGCGAACCCGGACTACAAGGTAGAGCTCAGCGTTCGGTCGAATGTCATTAGCACTCTGCTTGTCGCGTCGTCAGATGAGTCGCTAGCTGGACGTGCAACTGTCAGCGTTGACTACACCCTGAAGTCGACGAAAGATGGTCATGTCATCAAGGCCGGCAATCGCTATGCCACCGCCCTGCTCGACTTCCCCGGCCAGGAATTTGCTAAACAGCGCGCTATTCGCGACGCCGAGAATCGCGCCGCGCGGCAGGCTGCCGAGTTTGTTGGTGCCGACATTGCGGCCGCGCTTGGCCGCTGAGGAGCGGATGCATGGCGGAAATCAAATCGCATGAGTTTGAAAGCTTTCTTGAGCGATCCGCCCGCAACTACCGGCTCTTCGTGATCTATGGGCCGGATCGTGGCCTTGTCTCGGAGCGCGCAACCCTTCTTGCTGCCAAGACAGGCGTTTCGCTCACGGATCCTTTTTCGCTGATCAAGCTCGACATCGCCGACTTGCAGCGGGACCAGGGACGTCTCCTGGACGAGACTGGCGCGATCGGCCTTTTCGGAGGGGACAAACTAGTCTGGATCCGTGGAGCAGCCAACGAAAAATATCTCGTCGATTCCCTGCAGACTCTTTCCGCGAGCATGCCGGAAGGCACGTTCGTTATTATAGAAGCCGGTGACCTCAAGAAGGGTTCGCTGCTGCGGAAAGGCGCCGAGACAGCACGCAATATCGTCGCAGTACCCTGCTACTCCGACGATGCTCGCGCGCTTAACAGCTTGATAGACAGCGAACTTTCGAACGCAGGCATCGCCATCACGCCAGCTGCACGACAAGCCTTACTGGTGCTTATTGGCGGGGATCGGATTGCCTCTCGCAACGAACTGCGAAAGCTTGCGCTCTATTGCCGTGGTAAATCGACGATCGAAGAGCATCACGTTACGGAAATTATAGGCGACGCCAGCGCAATCTCAGTGGACGATGCCGTCGATGCGGTGCTGAGCGGCAATCCGACCAGTTTCCTGAACGCGATGCAGAAGATCATATCGTCCAAGACCGCGGTGTTTCTCGTTATACAGGCCTGCCTGAAGCAATTTCAGTTGCTGGATGCCATGAAGACGGAAATGGAAGAGAAGCGATTGCCGGCCGCGCAGGTCATGCAGACGCTGGGCCGTCATCTGCATTTTCGACGAAAACCGATCATCGAGCAAGCACTTCGAACTTGGTCCGCAGACGCCCTAGCACGAGAAGCCAATCGTCTGCAGGCCACTATCCTGCAGACTCGCAAGCGTGCGTCCCTAGAAGACAGCGTCGCACTCCAGACGCTGCTTTCGACCACACTCCAATCGGCGCGCCGGTAATTACTCTCAGCGACGCTCCAGAAGACGGCAGATTTCTTCTAGCTGTTCCAGGGACTTATAGGATATCCTGATCTGACCACCGCTTGCTTTATGATTGATCGTCACATCAAGGCCGAGTGCATCGGATAGGGTCCGTTCCAAGGCGAGCGTATCTGAATCCTTCTGATCCTTTTGATGCGCCAGGGGTCTCGGTTCGGACTGCGCCTTGATATCGTTTTGAGCCAAACGCTCGGCGTCGCGCACCGACATGCCTTTTGATACTATCGTGCGGGCGAGCGCGGTCGGGTCAGAGGTCGGCACCAGCGCTCGGGCATGACCGGCAGAGAGACTTCCGGCGGCAAGGAGGTCTCGAACAGGCTCTGGCAGCTTCAAAAGACGCAGTGAATTCGCCACATGGCTGCGGCTCTTGCCGATGATTTCGCCAAGGTCGTTCTGGGTATAGCCATATTCCGCCATAAGTTGCTCGTAGCCGAGCGCCTCTTCCAACGGATTGAGGTCGGAGCGTTGAACGTTTTCGACAATCGCGATCTCGAGAGCGGTTTTGTCATCGACATTACGCACGATGACAGGAATCTCGATCAAGCCAGCAAGCTGCGCCGCGCGCCACCGTCTTTCGCCGGCTATGATCTCGAACTGGCTACTCGCCAACGTGCGGACTACAACGGGCTGAACGATACCATGCTGCCGGATCGAGCTCGCAAGCTCGTGCAATTCGCCGTCATCGAAGAACCGTCGAGGATTGCGCGGATTGCGACCGACGAACTCGATGGGCACCATTTGATCGGCACTCACTCCGCGATTTGGGGCATCAACCGGCATCGGCTGATCCATCTCACCGATTAATGCAGCTAGGCCACGGCCAAGTCTTCTCTTCGAGACGTCATCGTTCATGTCTTAACTCGCTATATTTTCCTTAAATCACGCCGCGAGACGTTGGCGTTCGCGTTGAATAACCTCTGACGCCAACTGGAGATATGCCTGACTCCCCGCGCACTTCAGATCGTACAGAATCGCCGGCTTGCCGTAGGATGGCGCCTCTGAAACGCGAACGTTCCGCGGAATCAACGTATGGTAGACTTTCTCACCGAGATGCATGCGGACATCGTTAACAACTTGTTGCGCCAGATTGTTGCGAGAATCAAACATCGTCAGCACAATTCCCTGGATATCAAGCTGTGGGTTGACCGTGCGCCGAACTTGTTCGACGGTTTCGAGTAGCTGACTTAAACCCTCTAACGCAAAAAACTCGCATTGCAACGGCACAAGCACGGAATGCGCGGCTGCCATGGCATTCATGGTGAGCAGATTGAAAGAGGGCGGGCAATCCACGAGAATATAGGAAAAGCGGAAAGTTGCTTCTTTTACTAGTGCCTTCTTCAACTTGAAAACACGGTCGCTCTGGCTTGCGATCTCCATTTCGATCCCGAGTAGGTCCATCGTCGATGGCACGATGTGGAGATTTGGAACAGCAGTTTCCTGCGAAACCTCCTCTATTCCATAATCTCCCAGCAACAAATCATAGGAAGATAGCCGGCGATGCTTGCGATCAATCCCCAAACCGGTGCTGGCGTTGCCCTGAGGATCGAGGTCTACAATCAATACCCGCTCACCGATGGCAGCAAGTGCCGTCGCCAGATTGATCGCCGTCGTCGTCTTGCCAACGCCGCCCTTCTGATTTGCAATGGTGATTATCCGATTTCGTTCGCCAGCCATAGCCAAAGCCCGATCTGTTAAGCCACGCGCTGGAGGTTGAAAATCTCCAAAATGACAGAATCCTGCTCTACAGCGCTCATATGTTCTAGCAGATCGAATCTCCAGCTACCATGCGCTTTATCCAACTCGCGTCGGTAATCCCGGCCTTTATGAAGATAGGCTCGAAGAGTTACGTTCCGTTTCGACCACGGTTCAATATAGCCCAGTAGCTTTCCAAGGTCGGCGAGCGCACGTGCGGAGACAAAATCACAGTCCCCGACAATTGACGGAGCATCTTCGATCCGAACCGCGTGAACGGTGCCCCTGCCGCCGGTTTCGCGGAGTGCGGTGCGCAAGAATGCTGCCTTCTTGTGATTGCTCTCGACAAGATGAACCCAACCTCCGTCCAGCTCGGCCAGCATGATGGCTGTGACAATCCCCGGAAAGCCACCCCCGCTGCCTAGGTCAATCCAGGTAAGAGGCGCCGACTGGATCTGGAAGATCTGCGCCGAGTCGGCGATGTGCCGGCCCCACGCATCATCTAGCGTCGACGGCGCTGTCAAGTTGATCGATCTCGCCCATTTTTGAAAGAGGGCCACGAAGTGTTCGAGACGCCCCTGTGTTTCACGTGAAACACGTCGACCGTTCAGCTGCATTGTAGGACTCTCGTAGATTGTAATAAGACGATCTTCAGGCGGAAGCCGCAACGTCCATAGCGCCGCGCCGCAAGTGGACGAGCAACAACGAAATGGCAGCGGGCGTCATCCCGTCGATCTTCGCTGCCTGCGCTACATCATAGGGGCGAGCAATACGGAGCTTCTGCTTGAGCTCGTTGGATAGGCCAGAAAGCGCGCCGAAGTCGAAGTCACCCGGTATCACCCGATCCTCATCTCGCTTCACTTGCGCGATGTCGGCTGATTGTCGCTGCATGTAAACGGCGTAGCTTGCTTCTATCTCCAGGGCTTCTGCCACCCGAGCGTCCATCTCGCCTAACACCGGCCAAACCTGCATAAGATCCTGAAGGCCAAAATCGGGATAGGAGAGAAGATCGTAGGCTGATCGTCGCTGACCATCCTGGTTGAGTTTTAGACCAAAGTCCGCAGCTTCGCGTGGCGTCACTGAGAGGGTTTTCAATCTGACGCGCCCTGCGTCCAACGCATCGCGATACGCTTGGAAACGATTCCGTCGCCCCGCGGAGGCGGCGCCAATTTGTATCGCCAAAGGAGTTAAGCGAACATCGGCATTGTCAGCTCTCAGCGACAGGCGATACTCGGCGCGAGAAGTAAACATCCGGTAGGGCTCGGCAACACCGCGTGAGGTCAAGTCGTCGATCATCACGCCGATATACGAATCCGTCCTACTGAAGCGAACCTCGTCCTGGTCCCCTGCAAGCCGCGCCGCGTTAATACCAGCAACAAGACCCTGAGCCGCCGCTTCCTCGTAGCCAGTGGTTCCATTGATCTGTCCGGCAAGAAAGAGTCCCGGCATCTTCTTAACTTCGAGCGTTGGTTTCAGCTCCCGCGGATCGACGTGATCGTACTCGATCGCATAACCAGGCTGCAGAATCACCACCCGCTCAAGCCCGGGAATCGTGCGAATAAATACGTCCTGGATTTCGGCGGGCAGGGACGTCGAGATGCCGTTGGGATAAACGGTGCTATCGTCAAGCCCCTCAGGTTCAAGAAAGACCTGATGCCCGTCGCGCTCGCCGAACTTGACCAGCTTGTCCTCGATGGATGGGCAATAGCGCGGGCCGACACCCTCAATCTGCCCTGAATACATTGCGGAGCGCTGCAAATTCTCGATGATAACGCGGTGAGTCGCTTCGGTCGTCCGCGTCACGCCGCATTCGATTTGCGGATTCACAATTCGGTCAGTGATGAACGAGAAGGGGACAGGCTCTTCGTCAGCGCCCTGACGGCCGACATTCTGCCAATCGATAGTAGCTCCATCGAGCCGCGCTGGCGTGCCGGTCTTTAGACGTCCCAACCGAAGACCAAGGCTCAAAAGTGTTTGGGAAAGCCCAACGGATGGTTCCTCACCGATGCGGCCGGCCGGAATCTTCTGATCACCGATATGAATGAGGCCTCGCAAGAACGTACCTGTCGTCAATACGACCGATCTGCATGAAAGAATCCGGCTATCTTTCATCACAACAGCCGCAACCCGCCCATTCTTGATGGATACATCGAACGCATCGCCTTCGATGATAGTCAGATTCTCAATGCTCTCAATCTCAGCGAGCATGGCCTGGCGATAAAGCTTACGATCGGCTTGCGTGCGAGGACCTTGAACGGCCGGACCCTTCTTTCGGTTTAGCATCCGAAACTGAATACCAGCCGCATCAGCCATACGACCCATGAGCCCATCCATAGCGTCAATCTCTCGAACGAGATGACCCTTTCCAAGCCCCCCGATTGCTGGATTGCACGACATAACTCCAATGGTGTCGCGTCGATGGGTCACCAAGGCAGTCTTAGCGCCAAGACGCGCGGCCGCGGCCGCGGCTTCGCATCCAGCGTGCCCGCCGCCGATGACGATGACATCGAACCGTGAGGTATCCATTCTTCAAGCTCCTGAGATCGTCAGGTGATGCGCGATGTCGCCCGGCGAGTCAAGGCGTTTCACGTGAAACCCGCCACTGGTCGCGATTCGCGATGTTTCACGTGAATCATTTTCCGATGCAGAATTCACCGAAGATGACATCAAGGAGGTTCTCGACATCGACACGTCCGGTAACGCGTCCCAAAGCATCGCCAGCAGCGCGCAGATCCTCCGCCCGGAGATCCAAACCACGGTTTGGGGCAAGAAGAGACGCTCGCAGAGCCGCCAATGACCTTGCAAGCGCCTCCCTATGGCGTGCCCGGCTCGGGATGGCCATGGACTGAGGATGCACCTTTTGCTTCAGACGTTGCACAATCAGACCCCGAAGTGCGTCCAGTCCGGTCCCATCTTCGGTCGAGATCAGGAGATCGTATTCTCTCATACTTCGGCGAGATAGATCAGATTTCGTGCCCACCAATACAGCGCTTTCTGGTGGCTCGTCCGTCCCAGTGTCTGTTGATAGGTCTTCGACAAAGATCAACAGGTCCGCTTCTGTGATGATCTTCTCAGCCCTCCGAATACCCTCACGTTCGACGATCTCATCCGTGTCGCGAAGACCAGCAGTGTCGTAGAGTTTGACAAGGTACCCATCCATGCTCAAATCGACTTGCAGGACATCTCTGGTCGTACCGGCGATGTCGGTGACGATCGCAACATCGCGCTTAGCCAAGGCATTCATGAGGCTGGACTTGCCGGCATTCGGCCTGCCTGCAATGACGACTTTGAAACCATCACGGATAATCTCACCAGCTTCCAGCTGCTCAAGGTGGCTGGCGAGCTCCTCTGCCAAGCTCGACACATCCGCCCAGACCTGATCGGATACTGAACCCGGAACATCTTCCTCATCGGGAAAATCAAGCTCAGCCTCGATCAATGCACGCGCGCGTGTCAGTCTTTCTGACCAGCCATAGTAAATGGAAGATAGGCCTCCGGAGCTCTGCTCGACAGCAAGACGTCGCTGCATCTCCGTTTCGGCAGCAATGAGATCCGCCAGGCCCTCGACCTCAATCAGATCCAGCTTCCCATTTTCAAAGGCACGCCGCGAGAATTCTCCTGCTGCTGCGGGTCGCAAATTTGGGAGTTCTGCGAGTTCGCGGTACAGAGCGTCGACAACCGCACGACCACCATGAAGATGAAGTTCTGCAACATTTTCACCAGTAAAGGAATGCGGTGCCGGGAAGAACAGGACGAGGCCGGTGTCGATCACGAGACCATTACGAGTCCGAATCGATCGCAATACTGCCTGCCGCGAGGTCGGCAATTCCCCAACAAGAGCGGCAAGCACAGCTGGCACGTCCTCTCCGCTGATTCGCACAACGGCTAGACCCGCCGGAACAGCGCCGCTCGACAGAGCGAATATCGTTTCCTTGTTGGGCATCATCTTCCTCCTCCAGTTCAAGGCTGAAGAGAACGTTCGTTGAAATAGGAAAGCCGGCCACAGCGGTGACCGGCTTTATCGAAGAATCCGGCTAAGGATTATGTATTCATAGAATCGAAGAAGTCCGGATTGTTCTTCGTCTGTTTCAGTTTGTCGATCAGGAACTCGATCGCGTCGGTCGTTCCCATCGGGGCCAGGATGCGACGCAACACGAAGATCTTCTGAAGATCCTGTCGCGGCACCAGCAGGTCTTCCTTACGCGTGCCGGACTTCAGGATATCCATCGCCGGGAAGATACGCTTGTCGGCGACCTTGCGGTCGAGAACGATTTCGGAGTTTCCGGTTCCCTTAAACTCTTCGAAGATCACTTCATCCATGCGGCTGCCGGTATCGATAAGAGCCGTTGCGATGATCGTAAGTGATCCGCCCTCTTCTATATTGCGTGCGGCGCCGAAGAAGCGCTTCGGGCGCTGCAGCGCGTTCGCATCAACACCACCCGTGAGGACCTTGCCGGAAGACGGGACAACAGTGTTGTAGGCGCGGCCCAAACGCGTGATCGAATCAAGCAGGATCACAACGTCGCGGCCGTGTTCCACGAGACGCTTCGCCTTTTCGATGACCATTTCGGCCACCTGGACGTGGCGCACAGCCGGTTCGTCAAAGGTCGAGGATATGACCTCGCCGCGAACGGAACGCTGCATGTCCGTGACTTCTTCCGGGCGTTCATCGATGAGAAGAACAATGAGATAGCACTCGGGATGATTCGCCGTGATCGAGTGTGCAATGTTCTGAAGGAGAACGGTCTTACCGGTGCGCGGCGGCGCGACGATCAGGCCACGCTGACCCTTACCAAGCGGTGCCACGAGATCGATGACGCGCGGCGACAGGTCTTTGGTGGTGGGGACATCCAATTCCATCCTGAAGCGTTCATTCGGATACAGCGGCGTCAGGTTATCGAAATGCACCTTGTGACGAATCTTCTCGGGATCGTCGAAATTGATGGTGTTGACCTTCAGCAGCGCGAAGTAGCGCTCGCCTTCCTTGGGCCCGCGGATCGGGCCTTCGACTGTATCGCCGGTCTTCAGCGAAAAACGGCGGATCTGCGATGGTGAGATATAGATATCGTCCGGGCCCGGAAGATAGTTCGCGTTGGCAGACCGCAGGAAACCAAAACCGTCCTGGAGAACCTCCACAACGCCTTCACCGATAATCTCTACGTCCTGGCTGGCGAGCACCTTCAGGATTGCAAACATCAATTCCTGTTTGCGCATCGTGCTCGCATTTTCGACCTCGAGCGATTCGGCGAATGCCAGCAGATCCGTCGGGGACTTACTCTTAAGTTCTTGAAGCTTCATTTCAGCCATGAAGTGACCATTACTCTTAAATTCTGGGGGGAAGGCGATGTCGAGGCTGTAACCGGTCCTGCGAAGGGATCGCAGACGATCGAACTTTACATACTGCCACAAGGATGAGGTGGACCGAAAATAGCGAGTAAGGTTCACCGCCGCAAGGGGGCTGCTTAAAATCAAGAAAATTTAACCGAATGGCCTTCCATCAGAACGGCTTGACCACGACCAGAATAACAATCGCGATCATCAATAGGGTCGGCGCCTCATTCATGAAACGCCAGTAGCGCGCCGACCGGCGGTTCTCATCGCGCTCGAACGCTCTGGCTGCGCGAGCAAAAAGGACGTGCACGGCCGTCAGGAGCACAACGAGACCAATCTTCGCATGCAGCCAGCCACCCTGAAAGCCGTAGACCGACCAAGTGAGATAGAGCCCAAAGATCCAGGTGAGCATCATTGCCGGGTTCATGATCACCTTCAGCAAGCGACGTTCCATGACCTTGAAGGTCTCGGACTGCGTCGAGCCAGGCTCGGCGTCGGTATGATAAATGAAGAGTCGCGGCATGTAGAAGAGGCCGGCCATCCACGAAATTACTGCGATGATATGGAGCGCCTTGATCCACAGATAGAGATCATTTGGGTTCCACAGAAATAGCCCCACGGCCAGAAATCCGAAGAACAGGATAGCAAAGTGCGCACGGCGGCGCGCATAAGTGCCAGGCTTCTCATCTGTCTGCTTTTCCATGTGCTATCGGCTCCAGCTGCGAACATGCTCGACAAGCAGCTGGACGTTCTGAGGGTCGGCCTGGGGAGTAATTCCATGGCCAAGATTGAATATCAATGGACCGTCGCCAAGCTTCTCGAGGATGTCGGTGACCCCCTCCTCGAGCGCCGCGCCGCCGGCAACGACGCGCATCGGATCGAGATTGCCTTGTACGGCTCCATCCTTTTGCAGTTCTACAGCAAAATCCAAGGGCACCGACCAATCAAGCCCGATCGCATCTGCCTTCGTTTTCTGGCGGTAGTCCTTCAGCAGGAACCCGGCTCCCTTAGCGAAGGCTATAACCCGAGCGTTCGGTCGCCGCGCCTTGATGGAGGCGATCATCCGCGCCACAGGCTTTACCGCAAACGCCTCGAACTCCCGCTCGCCGAGAACACCAGCCCAGGAATCGAAGATCTGTACGGCATCTGCACCTGCATCGATCTGCGCAATCAAATAGTCGGCCGACACCTCGGCCAGGACCGCAAGCAAATGTTCGAACGCCTTCGGATGCTTATAGGCAAAGAGGCGAGCGGGAGCCTGATCGGGCGTGCCATGGCCAGCGATCATATAGGTCGCAACCGTCCACGGAGCACCACAGAAGCCGAGAAGGGTCGTTTCACCCGACAGTTCCTTCCGCAGGCGCGCAACCGTTTCCAAGACCGGCTGCAGATAATCGATGATATGGTCGGTCTTGATCAGGAAGATTCCCGCTTCGTCGATGGGATCCATCTGCGGTCCATGGCCCTCCGTGAAGCGAACGTTCCGCTTCATCGCATCCGGAATCACCAAGATATCAGAGAAGAGAATCGCCGCATCGAAGCCATAGCGGCGAATAGGCTGAAGAGTGACCTCCACAGCATGTTCAGGCGAATAACAGAGATCAAGGAAGCTTCCGGCCTTCGCGCGCGTTTCCCTGTACTCAGGAAGGTATCGTCCAGCCTGTCTCATCAGCCAGATTGGAGGAGGGGTGAGGGTTTCGCCATCCAAGACCCTCATGATTTTCCGGCGGCTTTCACCCACGCGCTTCTTCCCTATAAAAAATCTAAGATATTTTAAAAGGTTTCTATTTCTTAGAGTCTGTTTCTATCAAGGATTAAAATTAATCCACTGCCGGAGCCTTTTGTCGCGCCACCGCAAGTTCGCAGCAATTGAGTGGCGGGCTCTTGGCCTGAAATCGTGGATAAACCAGAAAACGCAAATTATTCCAATCGGATAAGATATCCGGCAGGTTCGGTTGAACTGTGGAAAAAACATAGATTGTGGTCGAACTGTCAATCGCTATCCACGGAACCAACAGGCCGCGTTGTCGGCTCCCGTGAAATTCGATTTGTGGAAAAGGTGACATGTTTTCCCTTGCCTAACCCCCTCGGGCTCTCTTAGCTCTCCGTTGTCCAGTCTTTTCAACAGGCCACGGAAAATAGCGTGGAGAACCGCACGAACTTCTTCCATCTGCATCTGATTTCTGACTCGACCGGCGAAACGCTGATTTCCGCCGGGCGCGCGGCATCAGCACAATTCAAGTCCGCGCAGCCGATCGAGCACGTCTACCCACTCGTTCGCAATCGCAAGCAGCTTTTGCAGGTTCTCCAATCGATCGACAGTCAGCCAGGTATCGTTCTCTACACGATTGTCGACCGTGAGCTCGCGACCCTCATTGACCAACGCTGCGCGGAGATGGGCGTTGCGTCAGTGAACGTGCTCGAACCTGTCATGAACGCATTCCAGATTTATCTCGGTGCACCGTCGCGTCGGCGCGTTGGCGCGCAGCACGTGATGAACGCAGGCTACTTCGCGCGTATCGAAGCACTCAACTTCACGATGGATCATGACGACGGCCAGATGCCCGATGACTACAATGATGCTGACGTCGTCATCATTGGCATCAGTCGGACGTCGAAAACGCCGACCAGCATCTACCTTGCGAATCGTGGCATCAAGACAGCCAATATTCCGGTCGTCCATGGTGTGCCGCTCCCGGAAAGCCTGTTCGCCGCGACCAAACCTTTGATCGTCTGCCTGATTGCCACGACCGATCGGATCTCTCAGGTCCGTGAGAATCGCATTCTTGGAGCGACGCCTGGTTTCGACCGAGGGCAATACACTGACCGAGCCGCCATATCAGAGGAGCTCAAATACGCTCGATCGCTCTGTGCTCGGCACAATTGGCCACTCATCGATGTGACCCGCCGTTCCATCGAGGAGACGGCGGCAGCAATTGTTGCTCTCCGTCCGAAGCTGCGTTAAGCGCTGCGGCAGCAGACCTGTTCGAGGCTCCATGACACCCAAGCTTATTCTCGCATCCTCAAGTCCGTTCCGCCGCATGCTGATGCAAAATGCTGGTCTCGCATTCGAGGCCCATGCAGCTCACATTGATGAGCGTGCGGTCGAAGCGCCTCTCGAAAGAGAAGGTGTCACGCCTGATGCTGTCGCCCTCGTTCTTGCCAAGGCCAAGGCAAAGGAGGTTAGTGATCGCTTTCCGGCCTGCCTTGTGATCGGCTCGGATCAAACGATGTCGCTCGGCCCGCAGACCTTTCATAAGCCTAAGAACATGGCCGATGCCGCGAACCACCTTGCAATGCTGTCGGGCAAGACGCACCGGCTGAACAGCGCGATTGCGATCGCTTACGACGGCGACATCGTCTGGGAGCATGTTTCACACGCAGAGCTTACGATGCGTTCGCTCGGCGCCGATTTCATCCAGCGGCATTTGAAGCGCGTCGGAGAGAAGGCGCTTGCGAGCGTCGGCGCTTACCAACTCGAAGGAGAGGGGCTTCAATTGTTTTCGCGGATCGACGGCGACTATTTTACAATCCTGGGATTGCCGATGTTACCGTTGTTGGAGAAACTGAGAGAATTGGGTGCCATTGATGGATGATTCACGTGAAACATTTGGGCCTCGGGCCTTCGTCACGGGGTTTCCCATCAAGCATTCCCGGTCGCCTCTCATCCATGGCCACTGGTTGAAGACACTTGCACTCCCAGGGTCCTATCGCGCCCATGAAGTTGCGCCGGCCGATTTTCCAGCCTTTGTCGCGTCGCTGAAGAGCGGCGCCTCCGACTTCGTAGGCGGCAACGTCACCATCCCGCACAAGGAAATGGCGTTCAAACTTGCTGACGACCCGGACGCACTTTGCGAAGAGCTTGGTGCGTCCAATACGCTTTGGATGGAGGAGGGTCGGCTCAAGGCGACGAACACGGATGGACGCGGCTTCACCGCAAATCTGGATGAGCGACATCCGCGCTGGCATAAGGCGCAGTCGGCCGTCGTCCTCGGTGCCGGTGGCGCGAGCCGCGCCATCATCCAGGCTCTGCGCGATCGCGGTGTCAAGGAAATTCATCTGGTCAACAGGACGGTCGAGCGCGCTCAGGAATTGGCGGATCGGTTTGGGCCGAGCGTAAATGCGCATTCGATGGCGGCTTTGTCGGAAGTCATGTGCGGTGCCGGCCTTTTCGTCAACACGACCTCATTGGGCATGGACGGCGAGGATGCCCCACGGATCGATTTTTCGCCGCTGCTCTCGGATGCTGTCGTAACCGATATCGTCTATGTCCCTCTAAAGACACCCTTCCTTATGCAAGCCGAGCAGCAAGGATTTGCCGTTGTCGACGGACTAGGCATGCTATTGCATCAAGCCGTTCCTGGCTTCGAGAAGTGGTTCGGGCATCGCCCCAAGGTCGACGAGAAGCTACGCACGCTCGTTATCGAGGACATGGACAAGCACTGATGTTACGGATCGGATTGACCGGCTCGATTGGGATGGGCAAATCAACAATGGCAAAGCTCTTCGCGGAAGCGGGAGTGCCTGTGAATGATTCCGATGCCGTCGTCCATGATCTCTATGCAGGGGAGGCAGCGCCCCTGGTCGACGCTGCCTTTCCCGGAACAATGAAGAACGGTGCTGTCGATCGCCAGGAACTCGGTCGCCAGCTGACCGGAAGTCCTGATGGGTTCAGGCGCCTTGAAGCCATCGTCCACCCGCTTGTGAGAAAGCGTGAGGCGGAGTTCATCGAACGCGAGCAACAACGCGGCTCAGGGATGGTGCTGCTCGATATCCCGCTATTGTTCGAAACGGGAGCCGAGAGCAGGGTCGATGTTATCGTGGTCGTCAGCTGTGATCCACAGATACAGCGGGAGCGCGTACTTGCGCGGCCCGGTATGACAGTGGAAAAATTCAACATGATTCTTGCCCGCCAAACGCCGGACGTCGAAAAGCGGGCAAGGGCCGACTATGTGATCGATACCGGACACAGCATCGAAACGGCCAGAAAACGGGTCGCGGAGATTGTCTCGGATTTGAGACGGCGGCTCGCCAGTGGGGAATTCCTGAATGCGTGAGATCATTTTCGATACGGAAACCACGGGGCTGGATAACCGCGTAGACCGGATTATCGAGATCGGTGGTATTGAGCTTTTCAATCATTTCCCAACCGGCAATACGATCCACATCTACATAAATCCGGGCGACCAGAAGGTGCACCCGGACGCGCTTGCCGTGCACGGCATCACCGATGAATTCCTGAAGGACAAGCCTTCATTCGCAGACGTTGCGCAGCAAATTATCGATTTCTTTGGCGACGCAAAGTGGATTGCGCATAACGCCACGTTCGATATGGGCTTTATAAACGCGGAATTAGCCCGACTTGATTTGCCGCCGATCCTGCCCGACCGCGTGCTCGACACGCTGTCAATGGCGCGCCGCAAGCATCCGATGGGTCCCAATTCACTCGACGCGCTTTGCCGTCGCTATGGCATCGACAATGCGCACCGTACGAAGCACGGCGCGCTTCTCGACTCTGAACTGCTTGCCGATGTCTACATCGAGATGATCGGCGGACGCCAGGCCGCACTTGTGCTAGGAAACGCCGCAAGCAACTCGGCCGGGCAGGAAATAGTGGTCGAAGAGATCATCATCGCGCTCGAACGGCCGCGGCCCCTTGCGCCACGCCTCAGCGAAGCCGAGCAGCAAGCCCATGACGCACTGATTGCCAAACTCGGCGCGAAGGGTGTTTGGGGAAAATACGATCTCACAAACTAAAAATGCCCGGTCGTGACCCGGGCATCGCGTTTCGTTCTAGCGTGTTATACGCGCGCTGTCAGTTCGTGGTCGTCTGGACCTTGGCACGCGCCTGCTCTTCGGCAACCCGCTGCGCAAACATCTGAGAGAAATCGATTGGATCGATCATCAGCGGCGGGAAGCCACCATTGCGCGTGACATCGGCAATGATCTGACGTGCGAACGGGAAGAGCATGCGCGGGCACTCGATGAAGAGAACCGGTAGCATGTGCTCCTGCGGGAAACCGGCAATCCGGAAGACGCCGCCATAGACGAGTTCGGTATGGAATACCGTCTTGTCGCCATCCTTGGCTTCGGCATTCAGAGATAGAACGACGTCGAAATCCGTATCGGAGAGCGGATTGGCGTTGACGTTGACATTGATGTTGATGGCCGGAGCCTTGTCACGCGCCTGCAGCGAACGCGGCGCACCCGGATTTTCGAAGGAGAGATCCTTGGTGTATTGGGCAAGGATAGTAAGGCTTGGGCTCGTTGCACCGTTATTGCTGTTTTCGTCGGCCATTGGCTTTTCCTCGAGGGCATTGGATGGGTGCCGCTCTATCATTTCGGACATGGTGTTACAACCCTGGGCCAGTCGGCCGGCTGGGACGGTTCATCACTTGCCAAGATGCTTCCCTGACCAGGGAGAGTTGTCGTTAGGTTCGCGTCGATAATCCTCGTCGTCAAGGTCGACGATCTTGGAGTCCTTGGTGCGTCTTGACGCGTTGAAGCCGCTCGTTGACCCCACGACAACGAAACGGCGGCTAACATATTGCCAGGCGAGATCGCGCACAGCAGGAATGAAGATCAGCAACGCCACGATGTCGGTGATGAAGCCGGGGATCATCAGCAACAAAGAGGCGATCACGAGCATCGCCGGGCGAAGCAGCTCACGCCCAGGCACCGTGCCGTTTCGCCCTTCGGCAGACATACGGCGGAGGATCCCGATGCCTTGGCGCCTGAGCAGGGCCATACCGAGCATGAAGCTCAGAATGACAAGCGCCAGCGTCGGCCAAAGTCCAATCGCCTTTCCGACAAGCACGAAACCAGCAATCTCGGCGAGCGGAAGCAGCAGCAGAAAACCAGGCAGGATCTTCAAGGGCATCGTTTTATTCCGGCGTGAGCCGGACTCCGTTGGAGGGTCGCGTTGCCGACCCTATTTGAATCATCTGTATAGGCGGACTATATGGGAGTACAAATCAGGGATGTTAACAGCGGCTGCGGCGGGATATGGGTTCAAACGACTTCATCACATTGTTTTTTTTGGTGGCGGCGGTGCTGATTTTTCTGCAGCTGCGCAGCGTCCTCGGTCGCCGTACGGGAAACGAGAAACCCCCGCGCGATCTCTACACGCCGCGCGATGCTGTGGGACCTGAGTCTCCGGACGCCGGAAAAGTGGTAACACTGCCGCGTCGTGATGCGACCGAAGAAGACGACCGCTTTGCGGCGATTGATGCCTTTGCCCCAGCCGGCACGGCGCTCAACGAATCGCTTCGCGAAATCAATAAGGCCGACGCCTCGTTCGATCCGAAGGAATTCGTGAACGGCGCCCGCATGGCCTACGAGATGATCGTGATGGCGTTTGCCGACGGTGATCGCAAGACGCTGAAGAACCTCTTGTCGCGCGAAGTCTATGACGGTTTCGACGCTGCCATCGCTGATCGCGAATCCAAGGGTGAGAAGGTGAAATCTACTTTTGTCGGTATCGACAAGGCTGAAATCACTAGCGCCGAGATCAAGGGCACGGAGGTTCAGATTACGGTTCGCATCGTCAGTCAGCTGATCTCGGCTACTTACGACAAGGCTGACAAGCTGATTGACGGCGATGCAGAGAATGTCGCTGAGATCAATGATCTCTGGACGTTTGCGCGCGATACCCGCTCGCGCGATCCGAACTGGAAACTCGTGGCCACCGAATCGGAAACATGAGTGAAGACACCTCGGGCTTTGCCCTCCAAGCAATAGGCTTCGATGATCTGGAAGGCTGGAAGGATGATGATCCCTCCGGCCTTTTTGAAGCGATGGAGGCATGCCAGCGGCAGATCAATGAGATCAAGCCATATCGGACTGGCTCACTGGGGCTTGCGGTGCAGGATCTGCTGCCGTTGCTTGAGGCAGCTCAGAGTGAGAAAATATCATCGGCAGCCGATGCCCGGGCCTTCTTCCAGTCCCACTGTCGACCTTTCAGAATTCGCCCGACGGATGGCAGTCCGGGTTTCGTCACCGCCTTCTACGAGCCTGAGATTATGGTTTCAGCCGTAACGGATGATGAATATCGCTTTCCCTTCTATCGCCGCCCCGACGAGCTGATCGATCTTGACGAGGTCAATCGTCCGGCATGTCTGCCCGACAGCTACGCCTTCGGCAGGCTAAGCGACGGCCGGATTGAAGCCTATCCGGATCGGCGTGCGATCGATGAGGGATGCCTCGCAGGAAGGGGGCTGGAGATTGCTTGGGCAAAGTCGAAGGTCGATGTCTTCTTCGTCCATGTTCAAGGCGCCGCGCGCTTACGCTACCCTGATGGCAGCATTGGACGTATTAGCTATGCCGCGAAGGCGGGCCACCCTTTCTCGGCGATCGGCAAGTTGCTCATCGAGCGTGGAGAAATCGAACGATCCGAGATTTCGATGCAGGCCATTCGGCGATGGCTGGACGCCCACCCCCATCAGGTGGATGAGGTTCTTTGGCACAATCGCTCCTACATTTTTTTCCGTGAGGTTCCGACAGCAGACCTGAACGCCGGCCCTGTTGCCGCGGCAAAAGTGCCGTTGATCGCCGGACGTTCGCTCGCCGTCGATCGGCTCATTCATACTTTCGGCTTTCCGTTTTTCGTTCGCTCCGAGAACCTTGTCCATCTCGATGATGGCAAGCCGTTCGCGCGGCTAATGCTTGCTCTCGATACTGGCTCTGCGATCGTCGGTCCGGCGAGGGGTGATATCTTCACCGGATCCGGCGATCGGGCGGGAGAGCTTGCCGGAACAGTACGCCATGACGCCGACTTCGCTATCCTGCTCCCCAACGCGGCAGCGGCGAGGTTCGCCTGATGGCACGAGACAGGAAACTCAATGCCGATGAAAGGATACTTTGGGGTAAGGTGGCGCGGAGTACACGGCCAATGCCTGGCAAAAAGGATGAGTTGGCCGAGCTCGATGCGTTTCTGGCAGAGGCAGAGGTAGAAAAGAAAACGGCGGCAAGCGCGAAACAGACGTCTGCAGGTGTGGGCGGGGCGGCTACACCTGCGGCTCCCAAATCGCGATCCGGTGTTCACCACCCGCTTGAAAGACCCGTCAAACGTAAGATCGCAAAGGGCCAACTGCCGCTGGAGGCCCGGATCGACCTGCATGGGCTGGTCCAGAGCGAAGCTCACATTCTGCTTCTCGAGTTTCTGATGCGAGCCCATGAACGGGGAATGAGACATGTCCTCGTGATTACCGGCAAGGGCAGTTCGCTTGGCAGCGAAGGCGCTCTGAAGCGCGCCGTCCCGATGTGGTTTTCGAAGCCCGAGTTTCGGTATTTCATCTCTTCCTATGAAACGGCGGCCCAGCATCACGGGGGCGAGGGCGCTCTTTACATCAGGCTGTCGCGTCGCCATGGAGAGAGAGCATGACGCCGTTCGGCGAGGCGGTTCGCAAGCTGCGCGAGCGCAAGGGCGTCTCCCAGAAAGAGATGGCTGCGGCTCTCAATGTTTCTCCGGCCTACCTCTCGGCCCTCGAACATGGGCGGCGCGGCTTACCAACCTTCGATCTGCTCCAGCGGATCGCCGGTTACTTTAACATCATCTGGGACGAGGCAGAGGAACTCTTCCTTTTGGCCCGTTCTTCCGACCCCCGGGTGGTTGTCGATACGTCGGGTCTATCGGCCGAACACACCGCATTTGCGAATCTTCTGGCGGGTCGCATTCGGGATCTTGATCGTGCGACGCTCGGCGAACTGACGAACATTCTTAAAAGCGGCAGAAAAGCGGACGGAAAACGGTCATAATCCCCTGATTTATGGCCAGTTTGAGCGCGCCGGCATTGGGAACTGTGATCAAAAACCCTATATTCTGGCATGTAAAAGGCAGGTGATTCGCAAGTCTCGCCTCAGCCCCGACAACAGGGAAATTCTCGAAAAGTATGACCGATATACCCACGACGGAAAACGGCGTTAGCACCGAATATGGCGCAGACTCAATCAAGGTTCTGAAGGGCCTTGATGCAGTGCGCAAGCGCCCGGGTATGTATATCGGTGATACCGATGATGGCTCGGGTCTTCATCACATGGTCTACGAAGTCGTCGACAACGCGATCGATGAAGCGCTCGCGGGCCACGCCGATATCGTGACCGTAGCGCTCAATCCTGATGGTTCGGTCACCGTCACCGACAACGGCCGCGGCATCCCGACGGACATTCATACCGGCGAGGGCGTGTCGGCGGCTGAAGTCATCATGACGCAGCTTCATGCCGGGGGTAAGTTCGATCAGAATTCCTACAAGGTTTCCGGTGGTCTGCACGGCGTTGGCGTTTCCGTTGTCAATGCGCTCTCCGTCTGGCTGAGGCTGAAGATCCGCCGTCAAGGCAAGATCCATGAGATGAGTTTCACGCATGGCGTGGCCGATGCGCCGCTGAAAGTGACCGGCGACGCTCGCGATGAGACTGGCACGGAAGTCAGCTTCATGCCGAGTTCCGAAACCTTCACGATGACCGAATTCGACTACGGCACGCTGGAACATCGTCTGCGCGAGCTCGCGTTCCTGAACTCGGGCGTCCGCATCCTCCTGAGCGACAAGCGTCATTCGGATATCAAGCAGGAAGAGATGATCTATGACGGTGGCCTGGAAGCCTTCGTCTCCTATCTCGACCGCGCCAAGAAGCCGCTCGTCGACAAGCCGGTGGCAATCCGAGGCGAGAAGGATGGGATTACCGTCGAAGTCGCGATGTGGTGGAACGACAGCTACCACGAGAACGTCCTTTGCTTCACCAACAACATTCCGCAGCGCGATGGCGGTACGCACATGGCTGGCTTCCGCGCTGCGCTGACGCGCCAGATCACCTCCTATGCCGATACGTCGGGCATCACAAAGAAGGAAAAGGTGACGCTGACTGGTGACGATTGCCGCGAGGGCCTGACCGCCGTTCTTTCCGTCAAAGTACCGGACCCCAAGTTTTCGTCGCAGACCAAGGACAAGCTGGTTTCTTCGGAAGTTCGCCCCGTTGTCGAGAACCTCGTCAGCGAAGCGCTAAGCACGTGGTTGGAAGAGCACCCGACGGAAGCCAAGGTTTTGGTCGGCAAGGTGGTCGAAGCTGCCGCGGCGCGCGAAGCTGCCCGCAAGGCGCGTGAACTGACCCGCCGTAAGGGCGCTCTCGACATTGCATCTCTGCCCGGCAAACTCGCCGATTGCTCCGAGCGCGATCCATCCAAGTCTGAAGTCTTTCTTGTCGAGGGCGATTCGGCAGGCGGTTCGGCCAAGCAGGGACGTTCGCGTGAAAACCAGGCGATCCTGCCCCTGCGCGGCAAGATCCTCAACGTCGAGCGCGCTCGCTTCGATAAGATGCTTTCAAGCCAGGAAATCGGCACGCTGATTACCGCCCTTGGTACAGGCATCGGCAAGGACGAGTTCAACGCTGAAAAGCTGCGCTACCACAAGATCATCATCATGACGGACGCTGACGTCGACGGCGCCCACATTCGAACGCTGTTGTTGACCTTCTTCTTCCGCCAGATGCCGGAATTGATCGAGCGTGGTCACCTCTATATCGCCCAGCCGCCGCTCTATAAGGTCTCGCGCGGCAAATCGATCCAATACGTGAAGAACGAGAAGGCCCTCGAGGACTATCTGATCGGCCAAGGCCTGGACGATGCTGCCTTGAAGCTCGGCAGCGGCGAAGTGCGGACCGGCCAGGACCTTGGAGAAGTGATCGGCGATGCATTGCGCCTCCGTGCGCTGCTCGACAATCTGCACTCGCGCTACAATCGCGCTGCCGTCGAACAGGCAGCGATTGCCGGCGCTCTCAATGCGGAAGCCGTCAGCGACCGCTCAAGGGCAGAACAGCTCGCCGGTGACGTTGCCCGACGCCTTGATCTGATTGCTGAAGAAACCGAGCGCGGTTGGGAAGGCGGCCTGACGAGCGAAGGCGGGCTCAAGCTTGAGCGCATGGTGCGCGGCGTGAAGGAAGTCGTCGTGCTCGACATGGCGTTGATCGGTTCGCAGGACGCGCGGCTTCTCGATCAGCTGTCGGTTCGACTGAAGGAGATCTACCAGACACCGCCGTCACTCTCTCGACGCGACGGTGAGCTGGAAATTTCCGGCCCACGGGCGCTGCTGGATGCGATTTTTGCAAGCGGCCGCAAGGGTCTGACGATGCAGCGTTACAAGGGTCTCGGCGAAATGAATGCCGAACAGCTCTGGGAGACGACGCTCGATCCGAACGTTCGGTCGCTGCTGCAGGTCAAGGTCGCCGACGCGACTGATGCCGATGGCCTGTTTGCGCGCCTGATGGGTGACGAAGTCGAGCCTCGCCGGGAATTCATCCAGGACAACGCGCTGAGCGTTGCAAACCTCGACATCTAAGCGGAACTCGCCCCTGCACGTTGCATCAAAAGCCCCGCGCCGAAGCGCGGGGTTTTTGTTTGAACACTAGTTCGCGATGAACTTGCCTCGGAAGGCGATATCCGAAAGGGGCTTGCGCTGGCTCGGAACTTCCCGCTCTTGGTTACGCTCCGAAAGCACACTCTTGTCGGCAAGACGTCCCACCGCCACGCCTGCTTCGACCCGATAGCCTTCGGGAATAGCAAAGGTTTCCTGGATTTGCTCGTGTTTGATGCCACCCATTCCGTGTGCGTAGAAGCCTGAGAGCCGGGCCTGCAGGGCGAGATAGCCCCACGCGGCTCCGGCGTCGAACGAGTGCGTGTAGCTCTTCCGTCCTTCGGAAAAATCGCCGCTGAACCCCCTCGAGACCACGTAGATCAGCGCCGAAGCGTTCTTCGCCCATTCCTGATTGGATTCGACGAGGAGATTGACGAATTTGTCCCAGTCTTCGGAACCCTTGAGCGCATAGATGAAGCGCCAGGGCTGTTGGTTGGCGGATGACGGTGCCCAATGCGCGGCGTCCAGAATTGTCAGGAGATCTGATTCATCGATCACTTCGCCGGTAAAGGCACGCGGCGACCATCGTTCCAAGAACAACGGATTGATCGGGCATTGGGATTCGCGATTATTGCTCTTTGTCATGGCTCTTCCGAGTGCGTTTGTCAGGTATTCCAGGTAATGTGCAGTTCTTCGCGGAAAGCAAATCGCTTCAAATGGTCGGCGACGACAGTTTCATATCGCTCAAGCTGTGACGGCTCGGCGATCGATAGCGTCACGTGAAGTGCATTGGCATCAGCCGCAAACGTCACCTCCGCCGTGTCGCTGAAGGGCACGCGGCCATGTTCCGCGGTGAATTCCACGGCAAACTTGTGGCTCCAGTGCTTACAGAGTTGCTGAAGGTACTTGCTGGCGTGCGCGGTGGCGACCGTAGACGTTGAAACAGGCATATCAAGCTCCATCTGCCCTGTCTTAGGCCCCATCCAATCGACTTGGCAAGCTTAGCTCCGCAGGCGGTGACAGTCTGTTTCAACAATAGTGGCCTCCCTCGCGCGTAAGGGCACGCTAAGTTTGGCCAAAATCAGCAACCAGAGGAAAGCGTCTTGCTCGTAAATGGGAAGTGGACGGAAGATTGGCAGCCGGTACAGGCGAAGGACGAGAAGGGCGGCTTTGTTCGCCAGACGTCCAGCTTCCGCAATTGGGTAACGCGGGACGGTGCTGCAGGCCCGACGGGGAAAGCTGGGTTCAAGGCAGAAGCTGATCGCTACCATCTTTACGTGGCCTACATCTGCCCGTGGGCGTCACGCACGCTGATCGGCCGAAAGCTTAAAGGGCTGGAGTCGGCCATCTCAGTTTCCATCGTTGAACCGGCGTTGACGAAGCAGGGCTGGCGCTTTGGCGCCTATCCCGGCGCCACGCAGGATCATATCCAGGGCGCAACCTATCTGCACGAGATCTATACCAGTGCTGCGCCCGACTTTACCGGCCGCGCGACAGTGCCGGTGCTCTGGGACAAGCAGCTGCGGACGATCGTCAACAACGAGTCGGCTGACATCCTGAGAATGATGAACGATGGTTTCGGCGATCTTGCTCGCCATCCGATCGATCTCTATCCCGCGGATCGCCGTCCTAAGATCGATGCTTTCAACGAGCGGATCTATTCGAGGCTCAACAACGGCGTCTACCGTGCAGGCTTTGCCACCACGCAGCTCGCCTATGAAGAAGCGTTTGCCGGCGTGTTCGAGTGCCTCGACTGCGTGGAGAAAGAGCTTGGCGATCGGCCGTTCTTGTTTGCTGACCACCCAACTGAAAGCGACATTCGCCTTTTTGTGACGCTGGTGCGTTTTGACACCGCCTATCACGGCTTGTTCAAATGCAATCTGAGGCGTCTTTCCGAGTATGCCAATCTTCGCCGCTTCTGCCGGCGGATGCTCGACTGGCCGGGTGTCGTCGAAACGGTCAATTTCGACCATATCAAGCGCGGCTATTACTCAATCGAAAGCCTCAACCCGACGAGGAGCGTGCCGGCGGGGCCTGATCTGGCAGGAATTTTCTGAAGCGGCGTACCGCTTCGGCAAAAAGCCATAATGACACCGGTGAATATCTCGTTCATAGGTGATCAACACATCGATCTTGCTGAGGAGGAAATGTTATGAAGCTTATGCGTGTTGGAGAAGTTGGCCGGGAGAAGCCAGCCATGCTTGATTCCGATGGCAAGATCCGCGATCTTTCAGGCCACGTTTCGGACGTTGGCGGCGATGCGATTTCTCCTGAGGGCCTGTCGAAGCTCAAGGCGCTCGACCCGAAAAGCCTGCCGGAACTCCTGCCTGGCCGCATTGGTGCCTGCGTTGCCGGTACTGGAAAGTTTATCTGCATCGGGCTAAATTTCTCCGACCATGCTGCTGAAACCGGTGCTACGGTCCCGCCGGAGCCTGTCATCTTCATGAAGGCAACATCGGCAATCGTTGGGCCGAACGACAATGTCTTGATCCCTCGCGGCTCGGAAAAGACCGATTGGGAAGTGGAGCTCGGCGTCGTCATCGGCAAGACGGCGAAGTATGTTAGCGAAGCCGATGCGCTTGATTATGTTGCCGGCTACTGCGTTTCCCACGACGTCTCGGAGCGCGGCTTCCAGACGGAGCGTGCGGGCCAGTGGACTAAGGGCAAGTCATGCGACACATTCGGTCCGATCGGCCCCTGGCTCGTGACCAAGGACGAGATTGCCGACCCGCAAAACCTCGGCATGTGGCTGAAAGTTAATGGCGAAACCATGCAGAACGGCTCGTCGAAAACGATGGTTTATGGTGTCGCCTTTGTGGTGTCTTACCTCAGCCAGTTCATGTCGCTGCATCCGGGCGACGTGATTTCGACCGGTACGCCTCCGGGTGTCGGCATGGGCATGAAGCCGCCGCGTTTCCTCAAGGCTGGCGATGTGGTGGAGCTCGGTATCGAAGGCTTGGGCACGCAAAAGCAGACCTTCCTGGCGGATCGCTGAGCCCGATTTCGCAATCGTTAAGCATTCGAGCGCACCATGATGCCGGGGTGATTTTCCCGGCATTTCTTTTTGCGGTGCGGATAGCAATGTTGCTGCGCAACAAAAACCTGTTAATCTGCGTTGAGGTGCCAGCACGTCGTTGGAATGAATCCGATGCCTTTTCAATCGGCGTCGTCTTCCAGGTTAGAGAAAGGTGGCGCATCTCATGTTTTACCAGCTTTACGAATTGAACCATGCCGCATTGGCGCCTTATCGTGCTTTTGCCGATATTATGCGCATGGTCTATGCCAATCCGCTCAATCCTATTTCCCAGACGCCCTGGGGGCGTACGATGGCGGCAAGTCTCGAAATGTTCGAGCGCACGACCCGCCGTTACGGCAAGCCGTCGTTTGATCTGAATGACACCGTCATTGGCGACCGAAAGTTTGCCGTGCGGGAAGAGGTCGTATGGTCGCGGGCTTTCTGCAATCTGCTTCATTTCGCGCGCAACGTTCCAAGCGTTCATACGACTGATCCGCGCATTCTCATCGTTGCGCCGATGTCCGGCCACTATGCGACGCTGCTGCGCGGCACGGTCGAGGCGTTGCTGCCTAACGCCGACATCTACATCACGGACTGGATCGATGCGCGAATGGTGCCTATGACGGAAGGCACCTTCGATTTCGATGATTACGTCGACTACGTCATCGAAATGCTCCGCTTCCTCGGCCCGGATACCCACGTGATTGCCGTCTGTCAGCCCTCCGTGCCTGTGTTGGCTGCAGCTGCGGTGATGGAGGCGGAGAACGATCCATTTTCGCCTTCCTCGATGACATTGATGGGTGGACCGATCGACACGCGCATCAACCCGACGGCCGTCAACCAGCTTGCCAAGGAACGGCCGCTGGAGTGGTTTGCCGACAATGTGATTATGAACGTGCCATGGCCGCAGCCGGGTTTCATGCGCCCCGTCTATCCGGGATTCCTGCAGCTGTCCGGCTTCATGTCGATGAACCTCGATCGGCACGTGATCGCCCACAAGGAGTTCTTCATGCATCTCGTGAAGAACGACGGCGAGCCAGCCGAGAAGCACCGCGACTTTTATGACGAATATCTCGCTGTCATGGACTTGACGGCGGAGTTCTACCTTCAGACGGTTGACCAGGTGTTCAAAAAACATGCCTTGCCGAAGGGTGAGTTGCTCCACCGCGGCAAACTTGTCGATCCGGCCGCGATCCGCAATGTGGCGCTCCTCACTGTGGAAGGGGAAAACGATGATATCTCCGGCGTCGGCCAGACGAAGGCCGCCCAGACGATCTGCGTCAACATTCCCGAGAACATGCGCATGCACTACCTGCAACCCGATGTCGGCCACTATGGCGTCTTCAACGGATCGCGCTTCCGTCGCGAAATCGCGCCGCGCATCGTCAACTTCGTGAAGGAACATGCACGGACGGGAAAGCCTGTGGTGAAGAGGGTTATCAAGGGCGGAAAGTCCGGCTGATTTAGGAGCGTCTGAATTAGTGATTTCATTTCAAAGTGTTGTCCGATTTGGGCGCGGACTGCCTTGAAGCTGGCTGGGGGTGTAACCACATCGATTCCAGCGTTCGGCATCTCGCCGGGCGCGGAAAATGCGAGGACACCGCACGATGAACCAGTCAGCATTGCTTCGGCCGGATTGGACTCCGGCTACCATTGCCCTGATGATCCTCGGCTTCGTGGTATTCTGGCCTCTGGGTCTCGCCATGCTCGCCTATATCATCTTTGGGGAGCGTTTGCGCGGTTTCAAGCGTGATGCAAACAGCACCGCCGATGGATTCTTCGCTGGCTGCCGACGTTCGCATGGCCGTTATCGCCCTCATTTCTCGACAGGCAATGTCGCCTTCGACGATTGGCGGAAGGCCGAGCTCGACCGGCTGGAAGAAGAGCGTCGCAAGCTTGATGAAATGCGCGAGGAATTCGATTCCTACGTACGCGAACTGCGCCGCGCTAAGGATCAGGAAGAGTTCGACCGCTTCATGCGCGATCGCAAGAACGCCAAGCGCGACGACAACGGTCCGGTAGCAGAATACCAGACTCCGTGATCCCCAGGACTGTTCAGCACTGAAACTTTGAACCGGCATCCTCGATGCCGGCTTTTCTTTGCCCGCAATTCCAGCGAATCATGTAGAAAATGCCCATGTCCCCGCTCCTCGCAAAGCCACGCCGTATCGTTCGAAAACCGGCTCCGCCCGAGACGCGAACGCTTGAAGTGGCCGGCCGCCGGATGCCGCTGACAATCAAGCAGCACGAGCGGGCAACCCGCATCACCTTGCGCATCGAGCCAGGCGGACGAGCCCTGAGGATGACGATCCCGAGCGGGTTGGCGCAACGTGAAGTGAACGCCTTCCTCGACCGCCATCAGGGCTGGCTACTCACCAAACTTGCCAAATTCTCGAGCGACTGTGGCCTGCGGGACGGTGGCACCATTCTAATTCGTGGCGCATCTCATCGTATTCACCACACCGGCAGCCTTCGCGGCCTGACGGAAGCGATCGTCGTTGATGGCAAGCCGGTGTTGAAGGTCAGCGGCATGCCTGAGCATCTCGGCCGCCGGATTGCCACGTTCCTGAAGAAGGAAGCGCGGGCCGATCTCGAGAGGCTGGCAACACTGCATGCCCGCTCGATTAATGCGCCGATCAGGTCGATCGCCGTGAAGGACACCCGCAGTCGATGGGGTTCCTGCTCGTCGGAGGGAAACCTGAGCTTTTCCTGGCGTATCATCATGGCGCCGCCGTCCGTCGTCGACTACCTGTCGGCCCATGAAGTCGCGCATCTCAAGGAGATGAATCATGGACCGCGCTTCTGGGCGCTCTGCAAAAAGCTCTGCCCGCACATGGAAGAGGCGAAGGCCTGGTTGAAGCGCCATGGCAGCCAGCTTCATGCCATCGATTTCGAGTGACGTAAGGCTTCTAAAATTCAGCTTTTGTCGCGATTTGGCTCGACTCCAATCGCATTTCGTGTCACTTCGCTGCCATGAAACCGGATATCAAAATTTGCGGGCTGAAGACGGCTGAAACAATCGATCGCGCCCTCGCGCGGGGTGCCACGCATATCGGCTTCATCTTCTTTGAGAAGAGCCCTCGCTACGTCGAGCCCGACATTGCCGGCAAGCTTGCGGAGCCTGCCCGCGGCAAGGCCAAGATTGTTGCTGTCCTCGTCAATCCAAGCAACGACGATCTCGATGAAATCGTAGCGCTCCTTAGACCCGATATCCTGCAACTGCATGGCGACGAAAGCCCCGAGCGCGTTCTGACCATAAAGGCGGTCTACGGGCTACCTGTCATGAAGGCGTTTTCTGTGCGGACGGCCGATGATCTGAAGCGGGTCGAGGCCTATATCGGCATTGCCGATCGCTTCCTCTTCGATGCGAAGCCGCCGAAAGGATCGGATTTGCCCGGCGGCAACGGGGTTTCCTTCGATTGGAGCCTGCTCACTTGGCTTGACGACAATGTGGATTACATGCTTTCCGGTGGCTTGAACAAAGGTAACATTGCCGAGGCGCTTGCCATTACGAAGGCGCCGGGGATCGACGCTTCCTCCGGTGTCGAAAGCGCACCCGGCGTCAAGAACGTCGCAATGATCGATGAGTTTTTCGATGCGGTCGAGAGGGCCAATCAACCCGAAACGGCCTCAGGGAGTTGAGAGTGAACCAGACGCCAAAACCGAATTCCTTCCGCTCCGGCCCCGATGAAGACGGCCGTTTCGGTATCTACGGCGGCCGTTTCGTCGCCGAGACGCTGATGCCTTTGATCCTCGACCTGCAGGACGAGTGGAACAAGGCGAAGAACGATCCGGAATTTCAGGCTGAACTGAAGCATCTCGGCGCTCACTATATCGGCCGACCGAGCCCGCTCTATTTCGCCGAGCGCCTGACGGCTGAACTCGGTGGCGCGAAGATCTACTTCAAGCGCGAGGAGCTGAACCACACCGGTTCACACAAGATCAACAATTGCATCGGCCAGATCCTGCTTGCCAAGCGCATGGGCAAGACCCGTATCATCGCTGAAACCGGCGCCGGCCAGCATGGCGTTGCATCTGCGACCGTCGCCGCCCGCTTCGGTCTCCCCTGCGTTGTTTACATGGGCGCGACCGATGTCGAGCGCCAGGCGCCGAACGTGTTCCGCATGAAGCTGCTCGGTGCCGAAGTGAAGCCCGTGACTGCCGGCCACGGCACGCTCAAGGACGCCATGAACGAGGCGCTGCGCGACTGGGTCACGAACGTCGACGACACTTACTACTTGATCGGCACGGCTGCCGGCCCACATCCCTATCCGGAAATGGTCCGCGACTTTCAGGCCGTCATCGGCACCGAAGCCCGTGAACAAATCTTGGAAGCCGAAGGCCGCCTGCCGGATCTCGTCATCGCTGCCGTCGGCGGCGGTTCGAACGCGATCGGCATTTTCCATCCGTTCCTCGATGACGAGGGCGTCAAGATGGTCGGCGTCGAGGCCGGCGGCAAGGGCCTCGACGGCGACGAGCACTGTGCCTCGATCACCGCGGGTTCGCCGGGCGTTCTGCATGGCAATCGCACTTACCTGCTGCAGGATGGCGACGGTCAGATCAAGGAGGGCCATTCGATTTCCGCGGGTCTCGACTATCCCGGTATCGGCCCCGAGCATTCCTACCTGAACGACATCGGCCGTGTCGAATATGTACCGATCATGGACCATGAGGCGCTCGAAGCCTTCCAGACGCTCACACGCCTCGAAGGCATCATTCCGGCGCTCGAGCCATCGCACGCTCTGGCCGAAGTCATCAAGCGCGCCCCGAAGATGGGCAAGGACGAGATCATCCTGATGAACCTCTCCGGCCGCGGCGACAAGGACATCTTCACTGTCGGCAAGATTCTGGGAATGGGTGAGTAAGTCATGACCGCACGTATGGATAAACGCTTCGCCGATCTGAAGGCGGAAGGCCGGCCGGCACTCGTCACCTATTTCATGGGCGGGGATCCGGACTACGAAACCTCGCTCGGCATCATGAAGGCACTCCCCGAAGCTGGCTCTGACGTCATCGAGCTCGGCATGCCGTTCTCCGATCCGATGGCCGATGGCCCGGCGATCCAGATGGCGGGCCAGCGCGCTCTGAAGGGTGGCCAGACGCTGAAGAAGACGCTGCACCTTGCCGCCGATTTCCGCAAGACCGACGACGCCACCCCGATCGTGATGATGGGATATTACAACCCGATCTACATCTACGGCGTGGAGAAGTTCCTGGACGACGCGTTGGCAGCCGGCATCGACGGGCTCATCGTCGTCGACCTTCCGCCGGAGATGGATGACGAACTCTGCATTCCCGCCCTCAAGAAAGGCATCAATTTCATTCGTCTCGCAACACCGACGACCGACGAGAAGCGCTTGCCGACCGTTCTGCGGAACACCTCCGGCTTCGTCTATTACGTCTCGATGAATGGCATCACCGGTTCGGCCCTGCCGGACCCCTCTCTCGTGTCGGGTGCCGTCAAGCGCATCAAGCAGCACACCAATCTGCCCGTTTGTGTCGGTTTCGGCGTGAAGACCGCCGACCACGCAAAGGTCATTGGCAGCTCGGCGGATGGTGTTGTTGTCGGCACCGCAATCGTCAATCAGGTGGCAACGAGCCTCACCAAGGACGGGAAGGCGACCGCCGATACCGTCCAGGCCGTCGCCACGCTTGTTCGTGGATTGTCAACGGGTACACGCTCGGCGCGCCTTGTTGCTGCCGAATAGTTTCCCCACATTGGCAAGAGTCAATCAGGAGTTTTCGACTTGAACTGGATCACCAACTACGTCCGCCCCCGCATCAATTCCATGCTGGGCCGCCGCGAAGTGCCGGAGAACCTCTGGATCAAGTGCCCGGAAACGGGTGAGATGGTTTTCCATAAGGATCTGGAAGACAACAAGTGGGTCATTCCGGCCTCCGGCTATCATATGAAGATGCCGGCGAAGGCTCGCCTTACCGATCTTTTCGATGAGGGCGTCTTTGAAGCGCTGGTACAGCCGAAGGTCGCGCAGGACCCGCTGAAGTTTCGCGATTCAAAGAAATACACCGATCGCCTTCGCGACAGCCGCATCAAGACCGATCAGGAAGACACGATCGTTGCCGGCGTCGGCAAGGTTCGCGGTCTGAAGCTCGTCGCTGTCGTCCATGAGTTCAACTTCATGGGCGGTTCGCTCGGCATTGCTGCCGGCGAGGCGATCGTCAAGGCATTCGAACGTGCCATCGCAGAGAAGTGCCCGCTGGTCATGTTCCCGGCTTCGGGTGGCGCTCGCATGCAAGAAGGCATCCTGTCGCTCATGCAGCTGCCGCGCACGACCGTTGCAGTCGACATGCTGAAGGAGGCGGGGCAGCCTTACATCGTTGTTCTGACGAACCCGACGACCGGCGGCGTCACGGCGTCTTACGCGATGCTCGGCGACCTGCACCTGGCCGAGCCCGGCGCGGAGATCTGCTTTGCCGGCAAGCGCGTCATTGAGCAGACGATTCGCGAAAAGCTTCCGGAAGGCTTCCAGACGTCCGAATACCTGCTGGAACACGGCATGGTCGATATGGTGGTCAAGCGCCACGATATTCCGGATACGCTGGCACGTGTCTTGAAGATCCTGACGAAGAAGCCGGCTGCGGCGCTTTCCAAGGAAAACAGCGGGACGCTCGCGATAGCCGCGAGCGCCTGATCAAACCAATCACAGGCGGGTTGAGCGATGATACCCAGGGGCCAGGCCGCAGTGAGTGAAGCAGCGCAGGAAATCGACAAGCTCATGGGATTGCATCCCAAGGGCTTCGATCTTTCCCTGGATCGCATCACACGGCTCCTTTCCATCCTCGGTGATCCGCAGACGAAGCTGCCGCCCGTCATCCATGTGGCAGGCACGAACGGCAAGGGCTCCGTGACGGCGTTTTGCCGGGCGTTGCTTGAGGCTGGCGGTTACAGCGCCCATGTCCATACCTCTCCGCATTTGGTCAACTGGCACGAACGCTACCGGATCGGCGTCAAGGGTGGCCGTGGGCAACTCGTGGATGATGCCGTTTTTGCAGAGGCGGTGCGGCGCGTCGCGGCCGCCAATGACGGGCAGAAGATCACCGTTTTCGAGATCCTGACGGCCGTCACCTTCATACTGTTTTCAGAGCATCCGGCCGATGCCGCCATTATCGAGGTTGGCCTCGGCGGCCGTTTCGATGCGACGAACGTCATTTCCGATCCCGCCGTCTCGGTCATCATGCCGATTTCCTTGGACCACCAGCCCTATCTCGGGGATCGGGTCGAACTGATCGCGGCCGAAAAGGCCGGCATCATGAAACGTCGTTGCCCGGTGGTCATCGGCAAGCAGGAATACGATGCCGCACTCGACGTTCTGATGTCGACCGCCGAACGGTTGAACTGCCCGACCGCCGTCTTCGGCCAGGATTATATGGCACATGAGGAATATGGGCGCCTCGTTTATCAGGATGAGTTCGGTCTCGCCGACCTGCCCTTGCCGCGCCTTCCGGGCCGTCACCAATATGCCAATGCCGCTGCCGCGATGCGTGCCGTCAAGGCTGCGGGCTTCACGGTGACCGAAGCGATGATGGAAAAGGCGCTGCTGTCGGTCGAGTGGCCGGGTCGCCTTCAGCGTCTGAACGAAGGACACCTGATGGCCAGTGCCCCGGCCAAGGCAGAAATCTGGGTTGACGGCGGCCACAATCCCGGTGCAGGCGAGGTCATCGCCGAAGCTATGGCAAATTACGAGGAAAGGCAGCCGCGGCCACTCTTCCTGATCATAGGCATGATCAACACCAAGGATCCGGTTGGATACTTCAAGGCTTTCAAGGGATTGGCGGAGAAGGTCTATTGCGTGCCGATTCGCGGCAGCGAGGCGATGATAGACCCGGTCATCCTGGCAAACGCCGCCTACGATGCGGGTCTCGTCGCAGAACCGATGTCGACTGTCAGTGACGCGTTGGAGGCAATCAAGGAAGGCGCCTTTGAACAGGCCCATCCGCCGCGCATCCTGATAGGCGGCTCTCTTTATCTTGTAGGCGATGTGCTTGCTGACAATGGCACGCCTCCGAAATAAAAAAAGCCCGGTCAAATGCCGGGCCTCTTCGTATCTGCTTATGGGTAAATTAAGCGGCGCTTGAGATCCAGCTCGAAAGAGCGGTCTTCGGGGCAGCGCCAACCTTGATGTCAGCAACTTCGCCGGCCTTGAATATGGCGAGTGTCGGAATGGAACGAACGCCAAACTGGGCGGCGAGTTCCGGGTTCTCATCGATGTTGAGCTTGGCGACTTTCACCTTGCCCTGAAACTCGATGGCGAGTTCTTCGAGGCTGGGGGCGATCATCTTGCACGGGCCGCACCATTCAGCCCAGAAATCGACGACGACGGGTTCTGCGGATTCCAGAACTTCCGACTGGAAGTTGTTGATATCGACTTTTACGGTAGCCATAGGCTGCTCCTTTACGGATTCCTGTTGAAACACATGTGAGCGTGCGGTGCGGGCATTTCAATGCCCGGTATTTCACTTTGTCTCAAGTTGCGCAAGCGCCGAAGCCAAAGCGTCCGGCGTCAGCGTGTGAACGGAGCCGTTTTCGGTATAAACGAGCACGCAATCGATACGCCTGCCAGGGTAGAGCGGTGCCAGGATTTCACGATAGATGGCAAGCTGCGCCTTGTGGGCAAAAGGGATCGCCTCTGCCGTCTGCGGCGGGACACGATTGGTCTTATAGTCGAGCACCACGACGCGCTCGTCGAAGACTGCCATTCTATCGACGCGACCCGAAACAGCGTGGTCGACTCCGCCGATCGTCAGCGTGCCCATGACCGAGACTTCCGCCTGTGCATGGGTTGAGAATACGGATTCGAGGCTCGGGTCCCGCAATAGTTTCACCACCGAATCGACCAGTTGCTGTCGTTCCGCTTCCGGCCAGAACGGCGCGGCACGCTTGGTGTAGCGCACAGCCGCATCCGCCTGTTCACCACGCGGCACATCCGGCAGCGTCTGCAGCATGCGGTGGAGAAGCCGCCCCTTCTCGAGCGAGCGATCCGGCTTGCCTTTTTCGGCGAAAAGCGGGGAGGCGATGAGGAGGTCATCGGCACCATCATCAACGATAGTTCCGACGCCGGACGGGCTAAGCGGGCGAGGCAGTTGTTTGCGCGGCGGCAGCGGCCTGTCCAGGCTGGGCGGGATCGACTCTTGCCTGGCGGTCTGTTGGATGCGTCCGAGCCGTTCAAAGCTTCGCTCCACCCGCGGAACTCTCCATTTGATTCCAGCCCAGCTATCGTCCGGTCCGGAAAATGTCGCGGCCGACACATGCGGATGACTGTCCGTCATCGCGGCGGAAATCATCGCATGCCAGGTGTCGGTGTTGGGCCGAATTCCCCGGTAGCCGCAAACGGTCAGCCGGTCGGCGGCCCGGGTCATTGCGACGTAGAGCAGCCGTCGATACTCCTGTTCTGCCAGCGATTGGATACGCGTCGCATCGGCTTGGGTCAGGGAGTTGCTGAGATCGCCGAGGGGAACCCAGGCCGGCATGGGCGGTTCGCCCTGTTCCTGCTCAAGTAGCCGAAGTTTTGGCATGTGCGAGGCCGTGAAGGCCTTGGACCCGCCGTCGACCAGGAACACGATCGGTGCCTCAAGACCCTTTGACGCGTGCACGGTCATGATCCGGACTTCGTTGCGACCCTTGTCCTGCTCACGTTTTACCTCTGGTGCTTCGATCTCAAGCGTTGAAATGAAGGACTGTAGGCCGGGTAGGCCCGCGCTTTCGTGGTCGAGCGCGAATGTCAGGAATTCATCGAGAATATCGCTGACCTCGGTTCCGAGCCGGGCAAGGAATTGTCGTCGCCCGCCGTGGCATCCCAGAACGCGCGCATAGAAGTCATGGACCGACAGGCTCTTAGATTCATCTAGGAAGAGCTTGAGGCGAGTGACGGCCGTTTCGAAGCGCGCGCTGCCGTCGGCGGCGAACTTCTGAACGTGAGCCCAGGCAGTCTCGCCCTCCGCGCGAAGGGCGGCGACTGCGAACACGTCGTCTTCGCCCAGATCGAGAAGCGGGCTCTTCATGAGCGCAGCCAAGGAGAGGTCATCTTCGGGCAATAGCAGGAAGCGGCCGAGCGCCATCAGGTCCTGCACTGCGATGTGGCTCGTCAGGCGCAGGCGGTCGGCGCCGGCAACCGGTATGTCGCCGCGTCGCTTCAACGCACGCGTCAGTGCGTTGACGAAGGCGTCGCGCTTGCGTACCAGCACAAGGATATCGCCGGCCTCGATCAGCCGCTCCTTGCCCTTCTCGACGATGGTTTCCTTGCCGACAAGATTGCCGATCGTGTGGGCAATGCGACGCGCGAGAACGGATGCCGGGGCGCTCTCCGGCGTGGCGTCAAAAGGTGCGGTCCAGTCCTCCTCCTTTATCGTCACCTCAGGCGCAACCATCTCCCAGAGGTCGACCGCGCCGGGGTGGCCGATGCGGTTGGAACGGTGAACCACGGGCTCGCCCGTCGCGCTCAGCCCACGAGCGTTCTCGGCCGGCGTGAAGATATGATCGACGGCGGCGAGCACATCCGAGGTCGATCGGAACGAGAGCGGAAGCCGCACCGTCGAGAAGGCAAGCCCGCCCTGGGAGACGCGCCGGCGCGTCTGCTGGCTTTCCTCCGAGAAGCGTTCGGGACGGGCGCCCTGGAACGAATAGATAGATTGCTTTTCGTCGCCAACGGCAAAAAGCGTCCGGACCGCATTGCGGGCACTTTCGCCGGAAAAGAAATCCGCCGCCAGCGACTGGATGACGCTCCACTGGATCGGGCTCGTATCCTGTGCCTCGTCGACGAGAATATGGTCGATACCCTGGTCGAGCTTGTAGTGGATCCACGGCCCCACGTCGCTCTTGTTCAAGAGCTCGGCCGTTCGCGTTATCAGATCCTCGAAGTCGAGTTGGCTGCGCTGCTTCTTGAGGTCGTCGTAGTCCTTGTTAAGACGGTCGGCGAGAATGAGTGCAGCACGCGTTGCCTCGTACATGCGCGCCGTTTTCAACCGATCCCGGCACAGTACGACATGCGCTCGCGCCGCTGCCACGGCGTCGATGAGCTCCGGCGCTTCGCTCGACATCGCCTTCACGAGAAACTGCGAATCCGTCTTCGGTTCTCCCTTGCCTGTCAGAAAGATTTTCTCCAGCAGCGAAGCGCGTCGCGCAGAGTCGCGCTCGCGCACCAGCGACCGTAGGCCAGCCGCAATTTCGTGCGCCTTGGCACCGCCATTTTGGTCAGCGACGTCCAAATACCGGTCGAGGACACTGCCGGTCAGGCCAGGAAGCGGCCAATACTCCTCGGCGATTCCAGTCGCCGTGTCATTGGCGGAAAGGCGAAGCTTCTTGCGCAGTACCACATCGAGGCCACCCTTGCGTTCCGCATCTTGCGTAAAGGCGCGGATTGCATTGCGATTGGCGATGATCTCTTCCAGCAGATTTTCCAGGCCCGACTCATCGCCAAGGTTGAGAACATAACCAAAGGCCTCCGCGAGCGCTGGGTCGTCCTCTGGCGTCGTCGCGGTGAGGAGGAACCGTCGTGCATCCGCGAGAAGCGTTGCGGCTGCCCGATCGTCGAGCACGGAGAAGTGCCCGGCGACATTGGCTTCCAGCGGAAACTGGTGCAGCAGGGCCTCACAAAATGCGTGAATGGTCTGGATCTTCAGGCCGCCCGGTGTCTCCAGCGCTTTGGCAAAAAGCCGCCTCGCTTCCGCGCGCTTTCCCGCGTCCGGCGCCTTGCCCTCGATCCGCGCAATGCGTTCTTCAAGTTCTTCATCTGGCAGGACGGCCCACTCTGAGAGTCGTTCGAAGACGCGGTTCGACATTTCCGAGGCTGCCGCCTTCGTATAGGTCAAGCACAGGATTGCTGACGGACGTGCTCCGGCAAGCAGCAGCCGAATGACGCGCTGCGTCAGCACATGCGTCTTTCCGGAGCCGGCATTCGCCGAAACCCAGGCCGAGCGTTGCGGATCGGAAGCGATCGATTGCTGGATGGTCGTCCAACTCGTCCAGGCGAGGGGATCGTCGTCCTCGGGCAATGTTGGTTCGTCATTCATCGCCGGCTGCCTCATCGCTCTCTGCGGCTGACCATTCGGAAACGCGCGCCAGATGATCGTAATCACCGCCGAAGTCGAACTGTTGTGCCGGCACAAGCCGCGAGGTGAAGCCCTTCTCGCCCGACTGCAGAAGCGCGACAAACTTTATCAATTGATCGATCGAGTCCGCGCCCAGATCCATCGCCGACTTCGCCTTATCGTTCCTGGTCGATGTCTCGTTGTTAACGGTATCGACCTTGAAGCGATCTCCCGGCCGCAGACGCACATAGAGAAGATCCTGCGGAACCAGACTACCCGCGTCCCGGAAGGCGCCGGCATGGAGCGCGGCCGCCTCCAGCGCCAATTGGGGATCGAGAAGGGCGCGCGCCTGCGCCGGAGAGGGATTGTGTCCAGTCTTGTAGTCGATGATGTCGGCGGTGCCGGTTCCGGTGATGTCGATCCGGTCGGCGACGCCGCTCAGGCGGACATTGATGGGCTCCAACTCGACACCGCCACGCACCTCCGTCAGCGTTCTTCGAATGACCGGTCGTCGCTGCGCCTCCCACTCGAGAAAGGCACGGGCAACTTCCCGGAAACGCGGACGCCACACCGCATCGATGTGCGCGGGGAGCTGCTGCGTATCGAAGAGCTCGGTCAGAATAATCTCCATCGCCGTTTGCGCTGCCGGTGTTCCGGCAACGTGGCCTTCGCGTACGAAGCGGTCGATGATCTTGTGATAGAGCGTTCCGCGTTCCGCAGCGCCAGGGTCTCGGTTGAACGGAGCGACCGGATCGAGGCGTAAAACGCGGCGCGCATAGATCGCATAGGGGTCACGACGCAGGCGTCCGACCTCGCTGAACGAGTACGACTTCGGCTGCATTTCCCGCGGTGGCGCCGGACTTGGACGGTGCGCGGTCGCCTGGCGGTCGCCTTGGTCGATCAGGTTTGCCCAATGCACGAAATTGTCGCCGCGACCCTTGAGTTCGGCTTCGAACACCTTTCCACCGAAGGCAAGCAGTCGCTGCAACCACCGCGACGCGACCGTCGGCGTCGACCCTTGCCTGAGCGCGCGCGAATAGATGAGATGGCGCGTGCCATTGGCCATTTCGAAATCGTGCGCCAGTTGACCGATTCGCCGCTCCGGCGGCTCCAGGCCAATCTCCGTCTTCATCGTGCGCGAGACGAACGGGTTATTGGACGTTTGTCCAGGCCATGATCCTTCGTTCAGCCCTCCCAGGATGAGCGTATCTACGCTCTGGAGACGTGCTTCCAACGTGCCGAAGATGAACAACCTTGGATGGCTCAGTGCTCGTGGCTTTGCCGCCTGACCCGCCAAGAGTGCCGCGATGATATCGATCCACTGCGGACCGTCGGCGTCGATCTGCCCCTCGGTTTCGATGACTTCGCCGAGCATTGAAGCCAACGCGTTGCCAGCCTCGCCCGACCAGAGTGCCGCAAGGCAGCCACGCTCGTCGCCGACCGCTGCCTCCAGCGCGCGCCCGGTACGTCTTGCCCAATCGGAAAGCGCAAAGCTGGTCGTCAGGCCGCGTTCTTCTGGCAAGCTTCGGACAAGCGCGGAGGCCAGTGGTTCGGTGGCCGTAGCAACCCGGCGGGCCAGCGCGCGCGCGCGATCGACGGCATCGACCGGGAGCGCTTTACGCCATTGCGGCGCATGACGATCCAAGGCGTGCTCCGCCAACTGTTGTTCAAGAAGCGGCTCCAGCGCTGCGATGTCGACATCGGCGACGCCACCTCGCAGCGCCAGCAGCTCGAGTGCCGTTACCGCTTCGACAAGCGCGCTGCGCTCCAGTCCGAAGTGTGCCAACGGATGCTTGAGCAAGCCGACAATGGCGACGGGATCACCCGGGCGAAGCGTTGCCTCGAGCAGCAGTTGCAGCAATGTTCCCTGCGGTGTCGCGGAAAGCGGCGTGCCCGCGGAGTCATCCGCAATGATGCCGAAGCGTGACAATTCAGTGGTCACGCGGCGCGCCAGATTCCGATCAGGGGTAATCAGTGCCGCTCGGCTCTCGCCATCCTTGCCGGGCCGTTCGAGTGCCAGGCGGAGCGCGATGGCAATGGCAGTGGCCTCCTCTCGCTCATTGCCCGCTTCGATCAACGAGACGTCTGCAAATGCTGAAGAAATGGCAGTATCGGGCAGCCTTGCCTTCCAGGCGCCCCAATCACTGGTGGCTTCAGCCGGCGAGAGGGCATGCGATAGGATTTCGCTGCGCCGCCGTAACTCCTCGGCGGGCTCTGCCAACGACACTACGTCGTCGCGAGTAAGGCTAAGCCGTTTCAGAAGTTGAGCGAGGCCGTATTGCGAGTGGCTGCGGCTTGCTGGATCCGCGGGATGACTTTTCTGATCTTCTGGCGCCACCATTCGCCAATGTTCTTCCGGCATAGTGAGATCGAGACCTGGCAGCACGACAACGCCGTCCTGAAGATTGGCCACTGCCGCAATCAAGTCGGCCGTCGCCGGCACCGAGCCCGTCGATCCTGCAATGATAATGGGTCCCATCGGCGGGACCGTCGCAAAGCGATTTGCTTCGGCACGAAGGATGGCGTTGCGATGCCTTGCGGGAGACGATTTGCCGAGCTCGTTCAGTCTTTCCGGCCAGAAGGCGCTGGCGATCTGCAGGAATTCGGAGGTCAGCTGCCACCAGAGCGCATAGTCTTTCGCGTTCAATCGAGACAGTTCGGTCCAATCCCGATCCTCGGTCTCGATGGCGTCGATCAATTCGGCAAGATTGCGCGCAAGCCAAATGGCGTCGGCCGGGCTCGCGGGAGCGACGAGCGGCGAATCGGAGTGGATGCTGCGCACGATCTCCGGCAGCCTGTTTCGCCAGGCAAGAATGAGGCGCGCGAGCTCCAGCAGGCGCGCAGTGTTCGATAGCGGCTGGGCAAGATCCAACGTCGCCGGCAGGGCTTCATCGAAATACCCGCTGTCGTCGTCGGTTTCGCCGAGCGGGCGGATGACCGGCAAGATTGCCGATCGCCCGCCAAGAAAGTCGACGAATTCGGAGCGAAGGACGCGTGCAGCACGTCTCGTCGGCAGATAGATGGTGACCTTTGAAAGCGACAGAGGGTCGTCGGGATCATACCGAAAACGGGGCGTCAATCTGCCGTCACAGAGGCCTTCCGCAAGGGTCTTCAGGAAAGGAAGCCCTGCTGGGATGGTCAAAATCCTTGGCCGGTGCTGCTCGGCCATCCGTCATGCAAACGTCCGGTAGCGCCGGATCGTTTCCTCCGCTTCGCCGATTGCCTCGGGCGTGCCGACGGTAAGCCAGTGTCCTTGGAGCACTGTGCCGTAGAGCCGTCCCCGAGAGATCGCCTTGTCGAAATAGAGATTGAGGTTGAACGGATCGGCCGGAGCGTCATCGAGGAACGATGTGTCCATGGCGATCGCGCCGGCGTAAACGACCGGGCTCGGCCCGGAATCGGCAAAGCGCGTCAAACGGCCATCCTTGGCCATGTTGAAATCGTTCTTGCCGTTGTGCCCGGTGGTATCTTCCAACTTCACGCAAAGCATGGCCATGTCCATGCTTTGTGGTTGAAAGAATCCGGCTAAACGTGTCAAGTTGCTCGGAACACCGGGACGCTCTCCGATCCAGAAAAGGTCGGCATTCGTGACGAAGACCTTGCCGGGAGCAAGCAGCTTCAGGCCCTTTGCAAGCCCACCGCCGTTGTTCATCAGCTTCTCGCGCTCGTCGGAGATAATGATCTCGAGGCCTTTGTATGAAGCCAAATGAGCCAGCATCTGGTCGACGTGGTGATGAACATTTACCACGGCCCTTTCGACACCGGCTTCCACAAGCGAATCCAACGCGTAATCGATCATCGCCTTACCGTCGATCTTCACGAGCGGCTTCGGGATGGTGTCGGTGATTGGCCGCATGCGGGTTCCAAGACCTGCAGCGAGAACCATGGCTTGCTTGATGCTCATCTGATCCGAGAAATTATGATTCGTCTGGCACTATTCCAGCCCTTACGAACCAGTCGCGCAAGGGGGCAAGCGTTTCGTGTTTCAACGCTACCGAAAGATAGGAGAGCGTGCGCGGCAGATGCTTCATGTAGCCGGGCTTTCCGTCCCTCTGCATCAAGCGAACCCAGAGGCCGGCAAGCTTGCAGTTGCGTTGCGTCGACATGATTGCCCAACTCTTCAGGAAGCGGGCCTCGTCGAATCTCCCCTGTGCTCTGCGCAGCGCTAGGTAGTCATCCATCAACTGCTGGAACAGATCGGGCGCGATTGTGACGCGCGCGTCTTGTGCGATCGAAGCGAGATCGTAAGCCGTGGGGCCGATCATCGCATCTTGGAAGTCGATCAATCCGACGCGCGCAATGCCCGTCTCGTTCTCTCGCCAGATGATATTCGGCGAGTGAAAATCACGAAGGAGAAGCCCCTTTTCGGAGGTCTCCAATTCGTCGATGAGCCCGTCCCAGATGGCGAGGTATTCGTTGCGCTCTGCATCGCTGGCAGCAGTGCCCCCGCGCCGCCACGGGAGATGCCAGTCGAGAACGAGGCGCACTTCCATCTTCATCGCCGTTCGGTCGAAGTCCGGGATGTGGTGGACATGGCTATCCGTGACGCGGATGTCCTGTGGGATTGTCAGCGAATGGAGATGCGCTAGGCAAGCGACGCTTGCCCGGTAGCGATCGCCGATGGGCTGGCCTTGCGTATCCAGAACACCGCCGGTGCCGAGGTCCTCCAGAAGCAGAATGCCTTGGTCGTAGTCGACCCGGTAGACCTCGGGTGCGGCAAAGCCCTCTTGTCGCAGCACATTCGCAATGGCGACAAAGGGATAGGCATTTTCCGCGATATGCGCGACTTTCGGATATGGCTTGCCGTCCAAGACCGGCGGTCCTTCCGGAAGCGGTGGCCAGTCCATCAGGATACTTCGCGTCCCATCGTCGGTATAGACGGCCTCGTAGGCTCGAAGAGAGGCGTCGCCTGTCAGAAAACGACGCTTCGCGCCGGGATATCCCGCGTCAACAAGGAAATCACGTATGGCAAGGACCCGACGGATTCGCGCGGTCTGCTTTTCCGGTGCTGCAATGGTCACACGACGCCCTTGGCCCTCGTGCTCCAGCTTCAGTGCGATCCGGTCTGCCGGCAGCTCGTCGCTCGCCATCTCAGGCCACTCCACCAGACAGATGCCGTCGTGGAGTGCTTCATCGAAGCCGAGTTCTGTCAGTTCGGCCGGATCGCTGAGACGGTAGAGATCGAAATGCGCGACGGGTATGCGCAGGTCATAGGCCTGCACTAGGGTGAAGGTGGGGCTTGGCACCTCAAGGTCGTCGTCAGCCGCCATCGCGCGAAGGAACGCACGGGCAAGTGAGGATTTCCCAGCGCCAAGGTCGCCCGAAAGGGCAAGGCAGTCTCCCAGCTTCAACGCCAGCGCCAAATCCTCCCCAAAGCGGATTGTTTCCGCTTCATCCTTCAGGAAGAGAGAAATGACAGGAGTACGCGCCATTATTCGGCTGCGACGGATGTCGGGAGATCGACCGAAGGAATCCGGCAGGTCACGATCGTGCCCTTGCCCGGCTGGCTGTCAATGGTGACCGTCCCATGGTGAAGACTGACGAAGCTGTCGACGATCGACAGTCCGAGCCCGGCGCCACCTCTCTTGCCGCTCTTTGCGCCAGTCGAGAACCGGTCGAACACGTTGGCGATCATGTCCTGCGAAATGCCGGGGCCGCGATCGCGTACGGAGAAGACAAAATCCGTCCCCTCGCGTCTGCACTCGAGCGAAATCGACGAGCCTTCTGGAGAGAAGTTGGATGCGTTGGAAAGCAGCTTCACAAGGATCTGCTTCAGTCTCTGCGGATCGGCAACGAGCGATCCCAGATGTGCTGGAGCGGTAATCTCGAGCGTCACGCCGCTTTCCTGAAGCCTGTCGGCGATCTGCATCGATACGTCGTCGAGCAGATCTCCAAGATCGATCGGCGAGTAATTGAGCCGCATGATCCCCGCGTCGACCGTGGCAAGATCGAGGATGTCGTTGACCAACGTCAGCAGGACTGAAGAGGAGGTGGAGATGTGATCGATGTATTCCGCCTGCCGGTCGTTCAGCGGTCCGAGTCCCGGCGTGCGCAGCAGATCGGTGAAGCCGATGATGTTGGTCAGTGGCGAGCGCAGCTCATAGGAAACATGCTGGACGAAGTCGTTTTTGAGCTCGTCCGCCTTGCGCAGCGCTTCGTTCTTTTCCGTCAGGGCGCGCTCGGCTCGGACGCTGTCGGTCATGTTGACGAAAGTCAGCATCGTCTGTGCATTCGGCAACGGAATGACGGCGTAGTCGAGCACGAGACCTGAGAACAGCTCGAGCGTTCCCTGGCTGGAGCGGCGCTCGTCGTCGAAGCTGGTGATCAGCTCTGCAAAGGTCTTCCATCCGTCAGGACGATCATAGGACTGAGAGCATGCCTCGCCAAGGGCGCGGATATGCGTGCTGGGTTTTGCCTCGGCCTCAGTGATTCCCCAGAGTGCGCGGAATGCGGGGTTTGAGAGGCGAATGCGCCCGTCCGGCCCAAAGACAGCAACACCTTCCGAGAGATGGTCGATCGTCTCGCCTTGAACCTTGAGCAGCGTATTGTAGCGTGTCTCGAGGTCGACCTGTTCGGTTAGGTTCTCGAACACCCAAGTGGCGCCGCCCTGCGGATGCGCTGTCGCAAAGACCCGCAGTGTCTGGCCGTTCGGCAAGTGCCAGAGGTCTGACTGAGTATCGAGCGCCCGGTAGACCGAAAGCGCTGCTTCCTTCCAGGATTTCCAGTTCAGTTGGTCTGGCAGCTTCTTGGCCGCACGCAGGCGCTCCAGCAGTTCCGCATTGTCGGGGCGCCTCTCGAGGAAGGCGATGTCCAGCTCCCAGAGGGAGACGAAAGCCTGGTTGTAGAACTGTAGCCGACGTTCGCCATCGAAGATCGCCACCGGCGTTGCGAGATGATCGAGTGTTTCGGCGTGGCTTTTCAGCGTCCGCTCCAATTCGGCGCGAACAGCTTCGATGCCGGAAACGTCGACGGCTATGCCGGCGGAGCCGCTTGGGACTTTCACATCGACAACGTCGAAGAAGGTGCGGTTGCCACGCACGACGGTCGAGATCTTGTCGTGGAATGGCGATTCGGTCGTCGCCGTGGCGCGGATGCGCTCGCGGGCAACCGTGGTCAGGAACTCGCGTCCTTCACTGACCGCCTGCTCCGGTGTCGGGGCCTCGACGGCTTCGCCATAGGCGTGATTGACCCAGGTCAGCCGCCCTTCGGTATCACGCTGCCATGCCGGCAGATCGATTGCATCGAGCATGCCCTGGAACGCTGAGATCGACGACAACAGCCTGTCCCGTTCGATCTTGAGCTCGGCAAGTTCGGCACGAAGATTGTTCAGTGCGACAAACCGGACGAATGCCCGACCGCCGGAAACCCGGCCTTGCGCTTCAAGGATTTCCTCGCGGTGGGTTTCAACGACCATGTCGAAGCTGTGGGCTGACCCGCGCAGGCCGTCGATCGCGTGCTCGAGCTCGGATGCAGAGCGGGACTTGAGCCACAGGCCGAAAGCAAGGAATTCGCCGTCCTGCGGTGCCCCGGTTTCAGCTGGAAGCTGACCGATAAGCTCAGGACGCTCATTGCCATTCCAGATTACAATCCGGCGATTCTTGTCGGCAATCAGCGCCTGATACTGCGAGATCCGCTGTTGCGCGTCCGAGAGGGCGGAGCGGATTTCACGGCTTTCGCTTTCGAGGTTGCCGCGCTGGCGTACAACCCAGAGAGTTGAAAGCAGCGCGGCGGAGATTACGCCGATGACGACGGAGAGGCCGACAACCTGCGACGAGGTGAAGAGATGCGCGGATGCGATAGCCTCGGCCTCGACCTGCGCGAAAACCGGTGGCGCAATCGATGCGATTGCGGTGCCAGCGGCAAAAATCCGCGCCACACGAGCCAATATTCCTGGCTTCTCGGCGACGGTCTTTGAACTGTCGACAGGTTTCCGTTCACCTGAATAGAGCGGGCAGGAGCCAGCGTGAGCGCCGTTCTCCGCCTGTTCGACCAGGCTGTGCATCATTTCCGACATGCGCGGTATGTCTCCGTCCTTTAATGTGCCGCATCACGACAAGACATCCCATTTTCGAAGCAAACGGACACGTCCGTGGCCACGAATCGAGTGTTAAAACAATACTTCGGAAGGGAATCGGCGGGAAGGTGTGTGCCAAAAAATAAGGGCGCCGCATTTGTCAATGCGACGCCCCCTAGATGTTGTGGATATCAATCTGACGGTTAGTATCTGTAGTGGTCGGCCTTGAACGGACCTTGCGGCGTGACGCCGATATAGGCCGCCTGTTCTGCAGAAAGCTGCGTCAGCTTCACGCCGAGCTTGTCGAGATGCAGGCGTGCAACCTTTTCGTCGAGGTGCTTCGGCAGGATGTAGACCTGGTTCTGGTACTGCCCGGGCTTGGTAAACAGCTCGATCTGCGCCAGCGTCTGGTTGGTGAACGAAGCCGACATGACGAAGGACGGATGACCCGTGGCATTGCCGAGGTTGAGCAGGCGGCCTTCGGAAAGAAGGATGATGCGATTGCCCTTCGGGAATTCGATCAGGTCGACCTGCGGCTTGATGTTGGTCCACTTCAGGTTACGCAGCGCCGCAACTTCGATTTCATTGTCGAAGTGGCCGATGTTGCCGACGATCGCCATGTCCTTCATCTGACGCATATGGTCGATGCGGATGACATCCTTGTTGCCTGTTGTGGTGATGAAGATGTCCGCCGACGACACGACGTCTTCAAGCGTGACGACTTCGAAACCGTCCATGGCTGCCTGGAGCGCGCAGATCGGATCGACTTCCGTGACCTTGACGCGGGCGCCGGCACCCTGAAGCGAAGCGGCCGAGCCCTTGCCAACGTCGCCATATCCGCAGACAACAGCGACCTTGCCGGCCATCATCACGTCGGTACCACGGCGGATGCCGTCGACCAGCGATTCCTTGCAGCCGTACTTGTTGTCGAACTTCGACTTGGTGACGGAATCGTTGACGTTGATCGCTGGGAAGGGCAGGAGGCCCTTCTGGCTGAGCTGGTAGAGGCGGTTGACGCCTGTCGTGGTCTCTTCAGTCACGCCCTTGATGGCGTCGCGCTGCTTTGTGAACCAGCCCGGCGATGCGGCCAGACGCTTCTTGATCTGTGCGAAGAGGATTTCTTCCTCTTCGGAATGCGGGTTTGACAGCACGTCCTCGCCGGCTTCAGCTCGTGCACCGAGCAGGATGTACATCGTGGCGTCGCCGCCATCATCAAGGATCATGTTGGAAAGGCCACCGTCAGCCCACTGGAAGATCTTGTCGGTGTAAACCCAGTAGTCTTCCAACGACTCGCCCTTGATGGCGAAAACCGGAACGCCGGCAGCAGCGATTGCGGCTGCGGCATGATCCTGCGTCGAGAAGATGTTGCACGAGGCCCAGCGGACTTCGGCACCGAGTGCGACGAGCGTTTCGATGAGAACAGCCGTCTGAATCGTCATGTGCAGCGAACCGGTGATGCGCGCGCCCGTGAGCGGCTTTGCTTCGCCGAATTCGGCACGGCAGGACATCAGGCCCGGCATCTCGGTTTCTGCGATCGTGATTTCCTTGCGGCCGAAGTCCGCGAGGCCGATGTCGGCGACGACATAATCTTTTTCAGTGCTCATTGGGTTCTCCAGGCTGAAAAGCGGCTCAAATTCGAAAGCGCACGTGCATGCGCCAGATAGCGTCCACGCGGCATGCGCAGCTATGGTGGCCGTTTAGCAGGCTTCTATGGCGAAGGCAATAATGATATAAAGAAGTCTTTATATGTTTATATGAGCCGCGAGGGGCTCACATTTCCTCGCCGAACCGGTTCTGGATCAGCTCGTCCAGCGCGTCGAGCGCCTGTGCTGCCTGGTTACCGCTGGCGGAAACAAGGACGCTGGAACCGGGGCTTGCCGCCAGCATCATCAATCCCATGATCGACGTTCCGCCGACCGTCATTCCGTCTTTCGACACAGTGATGGCGGCATCGAAATTCTCCACCAGCTGAACGAACTTTGCCGAAGCGCGTGCGTGCAGTCCGCGCTTGTTGATGATCAGAATTTCTCGGGAGAGTGCCGTCATGGGCGCGGTGTGCTCACTATTTGCCACTGAGGACGCGGCTCGCGACGTTGATGTATTTCCGTCCGGCTTCGGAGGCTTCGACGAGTGCCTTTTCCATGTTGTTCTCGCCGCGTACGCCGGCAAGCTTGATCAGCATCGGCAGATTCATGCCGGCGATGACTTCCGTGTGGCCACTGCTCATAACGGATATTGCCAGGTTGGAGGGGGTACCACCGAACATGTCAGTCAGGATGACGACTCCATGGCCGTCATCGGCACGGGACACTGCTTCCAGGATATCTTGTCGCCTCTGGTCCATGTCGTCTTCGGGACCGATACAGACCGTTTCGATGAATTTCTGAGGACCGACGACGTGTTCGACCGCATGACGAAACTCTTCAGCCAGCTTGCCATGAGTGACAAGCACAAGTCCGATCATGATACTACTGCTCCTAATGGCATATGCAAACGGTGGGCCCAATATCGCAATGCAGCAATCGCGTCCACCGTGGGGGCACATCTTGGCGATGAAAAGCCGAAGCGCAAGACAAAAATACGACTTTATAGGCCGGATTTGCCGATTCCGCAGGCATTACTCTCCTATATCGGGCGCTTTTGCCATCAATACCGCCAGCGGCAAGGGAGTATTAGCCAGCAACCGAATGACTGGCAGATCTATGCCGTCGGCAATAGTCGTCCGCTCACCTACAGGCGGCAACCGTTTTTCTCCGGACACGCTTCCTGGAAGAACAGCATAGTGCATCACCGCGCTTTCCGTGTGCGGCAGTCGGACGATGCCGGTGCCGCGCAATTCGATCAAACCGGCAATCGTGGCAGGGCACGTCGCAATCACCGTTCCATCCTGTTTTGAGATCAGCACTTGGTCGTCGGCAACGAGTATCGCCGACATGCCCATGCGCTGCGCTTCGTTGATGCAAGCAAAGGCGAGCATCGACTTTCCCCATCCCGAAGGGCCCATGAAAAGAAGACCGGTGCTGCCGACGACGATAGCGGTTGCGTGGATGTTCGAAGGGGTGTCCGTCATGCGGTGGTATTGGCGGGAAGGGCGAGGATGAAGCGCGCTCCGAGCAGCTTTTCGCTCTCGGGATCGATAATGTTCTCCGCGCGCAGCGAACCGCCATGTGCCTCGGCGATCTGGCGGCTGATTGACAGGCCGAGGCCAGAATTCTGCCCGAAGCCCTCAGATTCCGGCCTATCGGTATAGAAGCGCTCGAAAATACGATCGATGTTTTCGGCCTGAATGCCCGGCCCGTTATCCTCGACGTAAACGATGCAGCGAGAGCGCGTTCTGACCAGCCGCACGGTAATCCTGCCGTCATGCTCCGGCACGAAGGAGCGCGCGTTCTCAATCAGGTTGGTAACGATCTGGCCGATGCGCAGGTCGTGGCCGTTCACCACGAAGCGCGTCCTGACGCCCGGCTTGCGCTCGATGGCGAACTCAATCTGCACTTCTTTCTTGCGACTGCGAATTTGCCGAGACACGTCGATGAGGTCGCGAAGCAGGATTTCCAGATCGACCGAACCTGCATCGACCCGCGCCAACTCGGCATCGAGACGGGAGGCGTCGGAAATATCGCTGATCAGGCGGTCGAGGCGGCGAACGTCATGTTGGATGACGTCAAGCAGCCGTTTCTTGGAATCGTCCGTTTTGGCGAGTGGGAGTGTCTCGACGGCGCTGCGGAGCGACGTCAGCGGGTTTTTCAGTTCGTGGCTGACGTCGGCCGCAAAGCTTTCGATCGCGTCGATACGGTCGTAGAGAGCTGTTGTCATCTCGCGCAGCGCAATTGAGAGGTTGCCGATCTCGTCCTGACGTGCGGAAAAGTCCGGAATTTCCTCGCGTTCCTTTGCGCCGCGGCGAACACGGATGGCGGCGGCGGATAGACGCCGCAGTGGGTTGGCGATTGTCGAGGAGAGAACAAGAGACAGCAGAACGTTGACAAGCGTCGCGACCCCGAACACGCGCATGATGCCGAGGCGCTCGGCGTGGACGATATTGTCGATATCGCCTGCTTGCGTGGACAACAGCAGCACACCGAGAACAGCGCGGAAGCGCTGGATCGGAACGGCGACCGAAACGATCAGCTCGCCTTTCTCCGTGGTGCGAACCACGGCGCCGCGCACGCCGGTCAGCGCGTTCATCACCTCGGGATAGATGGAGCCATCACCGCCCGGCGCTTCCTTGTACAGCGGCAGGTTTCCAGGCTGCAGAACCTTGTTGAAGATCGTCGTGAACCACTGGCTCCAGGTCTGCTCCTCGTCATCCACCGGCGGCAGATCAAAACGCAGGACCTGGCCGCGCGAATAGAGGTGGCGAGAGTCGAGCAGCAGGTTGGCGTCGGCATCGAAAATGCGCGCACGGGTTCTCGTCGGTGAAATCAAGCGGCGCAAGACCGGCGCGACCTTTTCCGGGTCGATCGGGAACTCGAGGTCCTCGTCGTTCGGCACCGGGGTAATGCTCTGGCCAGCCTGCAGTTCGAGCAGCTTTTCCGGGTCGATCGTGATCGAGTTCGTGTCGACCGAAGCGGAAGCCGAGACGGCGCCCGCGATGATTTCGCCCTGCGTCAGAAGGCTTTCGACGCGGGCGTCGATCAGCCCTTCGCGGAACTGATTGAGGTAGAGAATGCCGCCGACCAGGACGACAAGCGCCGCGAGATTGAAGAAGAGGATGCGGCGTGTCAGGCTGGAAAAGACGGCATTGCCGAAGATGCGGCGGATGATCGTGAAGGGATGTGACCAGCGTCGTCCCCTGACGCGGCGACTGCTTACGCCTTCCGCCTCATCCAGATCCCTTTCCTGCACCAACTGTGCCAACGACAGGCCCTTTCGGAGAGCGGGCCGCTTTCGCGATCACCAGCTCTCGACAATTCTCAGATGCCGCGCCGCTTCGGCGTCAGGCTGCTTCGCGGAAGCGGTACCCCACTCCGTAGAGCGTTTCAATCATATCAAAGTCGGTATCGACCATCTTGAATTTCTTGCGGAGCCGCTTGATGTGGCTGTCGATGGTGCGATCGTCGACATAGACCTGCTCGTCATAAGCCGCATCCATCAATGCGTCACGGCTTTTGACGACGCCCGGACGCTGGGCCAGCGAATGCAGAATGAGGAATTCGGTCACCGTCAGCGTCACCGGCTCACCTTTCCATGTGCAGGTGTGGCGTTCCTGGTCCATAACCAGTTGGCCGCGCTCCAGCGAGCGGGCAAGCTGCTGTGCGGTGCCCGGTTTTGGAGCAGCACCGCCGGCCGCGGCGGCAGCCTCGCGGCTCGATGCGCGGCGCAGGACGGCGCGCACACGCTCGACCAGAAGACGCTGCGAGAACGGCTTGGTAATAAAGTCGTCGGCGCCCATCTTCAGGCCAAACAGCTCATCGATTTCCTCATCCTTGGAGGTGAGGAAGATAACCGGCATGTCGGATTTCTGTCGCAGGCGGCGCAGGAGTTCCATGCCGTCCATGCGAGGCATCTTGATGTCGAAGATGGCAAGATGCGGCGGGCGGGCGAGGAGACCGTCGAGGGCGGAGGCGCCATCGGTATAGGTCTCGACCTTGTATCCTTCGGCCTCGAGTGCGATCGATACCGAGGTGAGGATATTGCGGTCGTCGTCAACGAGCGCGATTGTCGGCATGGTATTCGTCTCCGTCATCTATGCGCGTCTCCAGGTATTTAGAAGGTCCCCAGGCGGCCTTTGTGAACCGGATGCGCTTATGGGGATAAAGGTGGAACAAATTGTGGCAAAGATAAAGGGTGAGATTGCTGTAAAGTTTTGAAGGCAACCAAAAGTGGTGTCGCCATTTAATCCAGCCATTTCTGATTCAAACGATTTAAAATATCACAGGAAAATTTAAATCGATTAATAGTTTGATATTACTACGTTTTATTGATTTTCTGCTATTGCGTTTTAAAAAAGCCGCCCGTACGGTCAGCCTCAGTTCTTAACGGCACGAGCCTCAAGGGAAGGGAAAGACCATGGAGCTGTTCGGAGTCCACAACCCGGCGATAGAGCTGGCGACGATCGGTTTGGGGAGTGCAAACAGCGCTCGCTATAACTTTACGGCCGCCTCCCTCTATGAAGAATCGATTCGCCGGGGTGAGGCTGAACTCACCGCGCATGGTGCGTTGCGCGCGTTGACGGGTCAGCACACCGGCCGCTCGCCGAGGGACAAGTTCGTCGTTCGTGATGCCAACACCGACGGTCAGATCTGGTGGGACAACAACAAGCCGATGTCGCCGGAGAACTTCGCGCTCCTGAAGCAGGACATGCTCGCGCACGCCGCCGGCAAGGATCTGTTCGTTCAGGATCTCATCGGCGGTGCCGATGAGAAGAATGCGCTGCCGACGCGTGTCGTCACCGAGTTGGCCTGGCATTCGCTGTTCATTCGTAACCTGCTGATCCGCCCGGAGCGCTCGACCCTCAAATCTTTCGCTCCGAAGCTGACGATCATCAACCTGCCGACCTTCAAGGCCGACCCCGAGCGCTATGGCTGCCGCACGGAAACCGTCATCGCTTGCGACCTGACGAATGGCGAAGTGCTGATCGCCGGCACCTTCTATGCCGGCGAGATGAAGAAGTCGGTTTTCACCGTGCTGAACTATCTGCTCCCGGCAAGGGGGGTGATGCCGATGCACTGCTCGGCCAATGTTGGCCCGGCTGACGATGCCGCGGTCTTCTTCGGCCTCTCGGGCACCGGCAAGACGACGCTCTCGGCCGATCCAGCTCGCACGCTGATCGGTGACGACGAGCATGGCTGGGGCGAGGACGGCATCTTCAATTTCGAGGGTGGCTGCTACGCCAAGACCATCCGTCTGTCGGCGGAAGCGGAACCGGAAATCTATGCAACGACGCAGCGTTTCGGCACCGTTCTCGAGAACGTCGTTCTGAACGATCAGCGCGAACCTGATTTCAACGATGGCTCGCTGACGGAAAACACGCGCTGTGCCTACCCGCTGGATTTCATTCCGAACGCCTCGAAGACAGGTCTTGCCGGTCACCCGAAGACGATCATCATGCTGACTGCCGATGCCTTCGGCGTCATGCCGCCGATCGCCAAATTGACGCCAGATCAGGCCATGTACCACTTCCTGTCGGGCTACACCGCCAAGGTGGCCGGCACCGAGCGGGGCGTGACCGAGCCGGAAGCGACCTTCTCGACCTGCTTCGGTGCGCCGTTCATGCCACGCCATCCGTCGGAATACGGCAATCTCCTGAAGGATCTCATCGGCCGCCACGGGGTCGAATGCTGGCTGGTCAACACCGGCTGGACCGGCGGCGCTTACGGCACCGGAAAGCGCATGCCGATCAAGGCAACGCGCACGCTGCTTGGCGCAGCGCTCTCGGGCGAACTCGGCAAGGCGGACTTCCGCGTTGATCCGAATTTCGGCTTCGCGGTTCCCGTCGCGGTGCCGGGCGTCGAGACTGCCATCCTCGATCCGCGTTCCACGTGGCAGGATCCGATCGCCTATGACGCACAGGCCGGCAAGCTCGTGACGATGTTCATCGAGAACTTCGCCAAGTTCGAAGGCCACGTCGATGGCGGGGTGCGCGATGCGGCCCCGGGGTTTCGCGCCGCGGCTGAATGACGCGCCAAAACATTGATGATTCACGTGAAACCCGGCGGCGTTCGCCGGGTTTCTTTGTCTGTTCCCAAGCGCCGGCCGATGTGAGATAGAAATCGCATGGCCAGCGACCCGCTTTATATCAACGATCGAATCACCATCGCCGGATGGGAGTTGACGGAGCAGTTCGTCCTGGCGGGTGGCCCCGGCGGACAGAACGTCAACAAGGTCTCGACATCAGTCCAGCTGTTCTTCAACATTCCCAACTCACCCTCCCTGAATGAGCGCGTGAAGGTGAATGCCGTGAAGCTTGCTGGCAAGCGCCTGTCGAAAGAAGGTGTGCTGATGATCGAGGCAAGCCGCTTCCGAAGCCAGGATCGCAACCGCGAAGACGCGCGTGAGCGGCTGAAGGAGCTGATTCTCGAGGCGGCAAAACCGCCGCCGCCGCCCCGTAAGAAAACCAAGCCGACAAAAGGATCGATCGAACGCCGGCTGAAGGAGAAGTCGGGCCGCGCCGAGGTGAAGAAGATGCGTGGGCGCCCGCTCGGAGATTGATATGCTGAAGCTGCCGAACGGCGTCAGTCACCTTCCGGACTGCCTGGACCGACCGCGGCAGCAGGGATTGGTCGATATCATCCGGTCGATCGTGGCGGACGCACCGCTTTTCGTGCCCGTCATGCCCGGTACCGGCAAGCCGATGTCGGTGCGTATGACGAATTGTGGGCCGCTCGGCTGGGTCACGGACAAGGAGCGCGGCTATCGCTACCAGTCAACTCATCCCGTTACGGGCAAGCCCTGGCCGGATATGCCCACGGAGTTGCTGGAAATCTGGAACGACGTCTCCGGCTGCGACAAGCCTCCGCAGGCCTGCCTCATCAACTTCTATTCCGACGAGGCGCGCATGGGCCTGCATCAGGACAAGGACGAACAGGATCTCGCAGCACCGGTGGTGTCGATATCGCTCGGTAATAGCTGCCTCTTTCGCGTCGGTGGTCTAGCGCGCAACGACCGTACCCTTTCCTTCAAACTTTCAAGCGGCGATGTCGTGGTCTTGGGCGCGGAAGGGCGCCTTTGTTTCCACGGTGTCGACAAGGTCTATCCATCGACATCGACGCTGCTGAAAAACGGTGGCCGGATTAATCTCACACTTCGCCGGGTAACGCCTTAGAGTTTCCTCAGGGCCACCTGTTCGATCAGGTGATTGTTGCCCTTGCGCAGGATCAGGTCGGCGCGCGGACGCGTCGGCAGGATGTTTTCCCGCAGGTTCTTCAGGTTGATGTTTTCCCAGAGGCCTTCGGCGATCGTCAGCGCCTCCTTCTCGCTGATCGAAGCATAGCGATGGAAGAAGGAGTGGGGATCGCGAAACGCCGTTTCACGCAGCCGCATGAAGCGCGTCACGTACCAGTCGTGAATCCGGCTTTCGTCCGCATCGATGTAGATGGAAAAGTCGAAGAAGTCGGAGACCATGGGCACGATCTTGCCGCCGGCCGGCAGGTCGCGCGATTGCAGGACGTTGATGCCCTCGAAGATCAGGATGTCCGGCCGGTCGACGATCTTGTATTCGTTCGGAAGGACGTCATAGACCAGATGCGAATAGGATGGCGCTTTGACGTTCGGCTGTCCGGCCTTGATCGCGGCCAGGAAGCGCAAGATCGCGCCGGTATCATAGCTCTCGGGAAAGCCCTTGCGCTGCATCAGGTTTTCACGCTGCAGCACGGCGTTCGGGTGCAGGAAGCCGTCGGTGGTCACGAGATCCACCTTCGGGCTGGATGGCCAGCGCGTCAGCAGTTCCTTCAGGATACGGGCAGTTGTCGATTTGCCGACGGCCACCGAACCCGCGATGCCGATCACGAACGGCGTCTTCGCGACGTCAGAGAGACTGAGGAAGCGGTTGCGCTGCTCGAAAAGCAACTGCGACGATTCCACATGGGCAGAGAGAAGGCGCGAAAGCGACAGATAGATCCGCCGCACTTCATCAAGGTCGATCGGGTCGCCCATGGAGCGCAGCCGCTTGACCTCGTCCCCTTTCAGGGTCAGCGGCGTATCCGCACGGAAGCGCGCCCATTCCTCGGAGGAAAAGAAGTGGTAGGGCGAATAGGCATTCGCCTGAAAATGATCGAGCGTCTCGGGCGCTCCGATGAGCTGTCTAGCGATACTCATGAACTTTGCCGGCTCGCCTTTTCCTTCAGGCCGGATTGAGCGGTACGGCGCTCAAGCTCCGCCATGACAGTTTGCAACGGAATGCCCGCCACCTTCAATACGACCAATAGGTGATAGAGCAGGTCGGCGGCTTCATAGGTGAGGTTCTCGCGGTCATCGGCGATCGCCGCCATCACGGCCTCGATTGCCTCCTCGCCGAGTTTCTTGGCAGCTTTCGCCTGACCGGCGGAAACAAGCTTTGCCGTCCAGGATTCCTCCGGCGAGGCCTTGGATCGTGCATCGACAATCTTTTCCAGGTCGGCGAGGGTAAATTCACTCATGATTCCGCTTTCCACTCAGTCCAGACGCATGTCGATGCCGCAGGACGACATATAGCGCTTCGCTTCGCCGACGGAATAGGTGCCGAAGTGGAAGATCGATGCGGCCAGAACGGCGTTGGCATGTCCTTGCTTGACGCCCGCCACGAGATCGTCGAGGTCGCCGACGCCGCCCGAGGCGATAACCGGCACCCGAACCGAATCCGCAATGGCCCGCGTCAGCTCGAGATCGTAGCCGACCTTCGTTCCGTCGCGGTCCATCGAGGTAACAAGCAGTTCACCGGCCCCACGCTCGACCATTTTCCGAGCGAAATCCACGGCGTCGATGCCGGTCGCATTGCGGCCGCCATGCGTATAGATCTCCCAGGCGCAGACATCGCCTTGCGCCGGCGTAGTCCGTCGCTTTGCATCAATCGAAACGACGATGCACTGGTCGCCGAACTTATCCGCCGCTTCCGCAACGAAATCCGGATTGTTGACGGCGGCCGAATTGATCGAAACCTTGTCCGCGCCGCAAAGCAGCAGCTTGCGAATGTCAGCGATGGTGCGAACGCCGCCGCCGACGGTGACAGGCATGAAGCACTGCTCGGCGGTACGAGCCACGACGTCGAAGATCGTTTCGCGATTGTCCGAAGAAGCGGTGATGTCGAGGAAGCAGAGCTCGTCGGCGCCGGCAGCATCATAAGCCTTGGCGGCCTCGACCGGATCTCCGGCATCTACCAGATTGACGAAGTTGACACCCTTGACGACGCGGCCGTCCTTGACGTCGAGGCACGGAATGACACGGGCCTTCAGGGTCATTGAGCAATCTCCTTTGCGCGTGCGGTCGAAATCAGCGCCAGCGCCTCGTTCGGATCGATACGTCCATCATACAGCGCGCGGCCGGAGATCGCACCTTCGAGCTTGCGTGCGTCGGGCTCGAGCATCCGCTTCACGTCCTCGATCGAAGCGAGGCCGCCGGACGCGATCACCGGGATCGATACGGCTTCGGCAAGTTCGAGCGTCGACGCCCAATTGATGCCGGCGAGGATGCCATCGCGATCGATGTCGGTATAAATGATCGCGGCAACGCCGGCACCTTCGAATTTCTTCGCCAGCTCGATGACGCCGAGCTCGGATGCTTCGGCCCAACCCTCAACGGCAACTTTGCCGCGCTTGGCATCGATGCCGACGGCAACGCGGCCGGGAAACTTCTTGCAGGCTTCGATCACCAGTGCCGGATCGCGAACGGCGATGGTGCCGAGAATGACGCGGGCGAGGCCACGCGACAGCCAGTTCTCGATATGGTCGAGCGTGCGGATGCCACCGCCGAGCTGGACGGGGTTCTTCGTTGCCTTCAGGATCGCATCGACTGCCGCGCCATTGACGCTTTCACCGGCAAAAGCGCCATTCAAATCAACGACATGCAGCCACTCGAATCCCTGATCTTCAAACGCCTTCGCCTGGGCACCAGGGTCGGGATTATAGACGGTCGCTTGGTCCATATCGCCGAGTTTGAGGCGAACGCACTGACCGTCTTTGAGGTCGATTGCAGGAAATAGGATCATTCTGTCTGTCCTTGCAGTGCGCGAGCCTTAAGGCTTCCAGCGCAGGAAATTGGCAATCAGGGCGAGGCCGAGCTTCTGGCTCTTTTCGGGATGGAACTGGGCTCCCGCTAGGTTGTCGCGGCCGACGAAAGCAGTGATCGGTCCGCCGTAATCGGCCGTCGCAATTACGTCGCCGGGGTTCTTCGCCGCCAGATGATACGAATGCACAAAATAGGCATGCAGCCCATCCGGCCCGGTCGGAATGGTGTCGAACAGCGGGTGAGGGGATTTCAGATCCAGCGTATTCCAGCCGATTTGCGGAATCTTCAGATTGGCGTCCGCAGGCGTCATTTCAACGACGTCACCGGGAATCCAGTTGAAACCATCAGTGACAGTCTTCTCGAGACCGCGCGACGACATCAGCTGCATGCCGACACAAATGCCAAGAAACGGCCGGGCCTTCTTCTCGACCGCATCGATCAGTGCTTCCGACATACCGGAAACGGCATCGAGCCCGCGCCGGCAGTCGGCATAGGCGCCGACACCCGGCAGCACCACGCGATCGGCGGCCGCTACGGCCTCGGCCCTGTCGGTCAGATCGATCACAGCATCGATGCCAGCTTCCCGCGCGGCTCGTTCGAAGGCCTTTGTCGCCGAACGCAGATTGCCGGAACCGTAATCTATAATTGCGACGCGCATCAGCGTCCTCCATCAAAACCAAAGAGACCGAGCGAGGTGGCGTTGCCGTGTCGCGGGGCATGGGATGTGGGATCCCATTGCGGCGAGGGCGCCGCGCGGCTGTCGCCGGTGTCGGTCGGAACATTCGAAAAGTAGATCTCTTCCGCGGTCCGCAGCGAGTCGGCCGAAACCAGGTCGGCTTCGTTCCAGCCCTTCGCGACCAGATTGCGTACACGAAGGTTCTGGCCCTCGAGCGCGACCAGCAGACTGGTGCCGAAGGTGATGGCGACGCCGACTGGCCAGAGGTCTGCGCGGTCTGCCAGAGCACCGCCGAAGCTCTGCAGGAGAAATGCCGCGATGGCGTAAAGCCAGAGCCGGTGGAAGGCCAGCCATATCCAAGGGAAGAGAAACCCGAGCACGGTGAACCCGTCGCGGATGAAGCGCGTCTTCTCGTGGTTGGTGTCCGTTCCGCCGGGCGCGGTCAGCACCAGGTAGCTGGAAGTCATATCGTCAAGCTCCCTCGGGGGGCTCAGACGAGCGTGCCCTTCGTCGAGGGAACACGGCCCGCCTGCCTCGGATCTATCTCTGTCGCCGTACGCAGCGCGCGGGCAACGGCCTTGAAGCATGTCTCCGCAATATGGTGGTTGTTGGCACCATAATGGTTGAGAATATGCAAGGTGATGCCGGCGTTCTGGGCAAGCGCCTGGAAGAATTCGCGAACGAGCTCGGTGTCGAATGTGCCGATCTTCGGCGCGCTGAAGGCGACGTTCCAGACGAGGAAGGGACGACCGGAAAGGTCTACGGCTGCCTTCGTCATCGTCTCGTCCATGGCGAGATCGATCGATGCGTAGCGCGTGATACCGCGGCGGTCGCCGAGTGCCTTGGCAATCGCCTGGCCGATCGCGATGCCGGTGTCTTCGACCGTGTGATGATCGTCGATATGCAGATCACCCTCGGTCTCGATCTCCATGTCGATGAGCGAATGTCGTGACAATTGGTCGAGCATATGGTCGAAGAAGCCGACGCCAGTCGAAATCTTCGACTTTCCGGTGCCGTCGAGATTGACGGAAACGGAAACCGAAGTCTCGTTCGTCTTGCGGGACACGGTGCCCGTGCGGCTTGCTGCGGTCTCGGCCATATGGCTGCTCCATCGGGAAATACGGGCGTTCCTTATCAGGCAAGCCGCTAAATATCCAGAACCGCGGAGCCAGAAAACGACGCCATTTGCAATCGGCATTCACGCACTTACATAGGGCTCGACAGGGCCGGTGTTCGGCCCGACGTAGCGAGCCCGGGCAGACGGGCAAAGGTGTATTGATGACAACGATTATTACAGTCCGAAAGGGCGGCAAGGTCATCATGGCCGGCGACGGCCAGGTGAGCCTCGGCCAGACCGTGATGAAAGGCAATGCCCGCAAGGTGCGGCGCATTGGCAAGGGCGAAGTCATTGCCGGTTTCGCGGGCGCCACCGCGGACGCCTTCACGCTTCTCGAGCGGCTTGAAAAGAAGCTCGAGCAATATCCGGGCCAGCTGATGCGCGCGGCCGTCGAGCTCGCCAAGGATTGGCGCACGGACAAGTACCTCCGCAATCTCGAAGCCATGATGCTCGTCGCCGACAAGCAGGTGACGCTGGCGATCACGGGCAACGGTGACGTTCTTGAGCCGGAGCATGGTGCCATGGCGATCGGTTCGGGCGGCAATTTTGCGCTCGCTGCAGCTCGCGCCCTGATGGACACGGACAAGTCAGCGGAAGAGGTGGCGCGTCGCGCCCTCGATATTGCCGCCGATATTTGCGTCTACACGAACCATAGTGTGGTGGTGGAAACCCTGGATGCTGAAAGCTGAGCACGCCCCGAATTACCGTTTCCGCGACATCAGCCATGAGGATTTTGGCCTCGTGGCAAAATGGCTGGCAGAGCCGCATGTTGCGAAATGGTGGGGCGCGCCCGAGACAGAGCTTGCGTCGATCGAAGAGGCGATGGAGAGCGTCGAGACAAGGCCGATGATCGTGGAAATGGATGGGCAGCCGATAGGCTACCTGCAAAGCTATGATCCTCATCTGGAAGACGGTCATCCCTATCAGGATCAGCCGAAGGGGACGCTGGGCGTCGATATTTCGATCGGAGTTCCCGAGCTGACGGGCAAGGGTCATGGTACGGCCATCATCCGCCAGTTGGCGGCTGAGCTCTTTGCGAGCGGCGCCAGGCGCATCGTGATCGATCCGGATCCCGAAAACCGTCAGGCGATCAGGGCCTACGAAAAAGCAGGCTTCCACTACGTCGATACAAGAACTTCCATTTACGGTCCGGCGCATTTCATGGCGTTGGACGCACCCGGAGTAACGGACACATGACCACTTTTTCCCCTCGCGAGATCGTTTCCGAGCTCGATCGCTATATTATCGGCCAGCATGAGGCCAAGCGCGCGGTGGCAATCGCGTTGCGCAATCGTTGGCGCCGCCATCAGCTCGATCCAGATCTGCGCGACGAAGTCATGCCCAAGAACATCCTGATGATCGGTCCGACTGGTGTCGGCAAGACGGAAATCTCCCGCCGTCTCGCCAAACTGGCGGGTGCGCCCTTCATCAAGGTCGAAGCGACTAAGTTCACCGAAGTCGGCTATGTCGGCCGCGACGTCGAGCAGATCATCCGCGACCTCGTCGAGGTCGGCATCGGGCTCGCCCGCGAGAAGAAGCGCAGCGAAGTTGAGGCCAAGGCGCATATGAGTGCGGAAGAGCGCGTTCTCGATGCGCTCGTCGGTGCCACGGCCTCGCCGGCGACGCGCGACAGCTTCCGCAAGAAGCTGCGCAGCGGCGAGCTTGACGACAAGGAGATCGATATCGAAATCGCCGATACCGCCACCGGTATGGGTGGCTTCGACATTCCCGGCATGCCTGGCGCCAACATTGGCGTGCTCAACCTTTCCGAAATGTTCGGTAGGGCGATGGGCGGCCGCACCAAGAAGGTCCGCACGACGGTCAAGGCGTCCTATACGGATCTGATCCGTGACGAGTCCGACAAGCTGATCGACAACGAAGTCATCCAGCGCGACGCGGTCCGTGCGGTCGAGAATGACGGCATCGTCTTCCTCGACGAGATCGACAAGATCGCTGCTCGCGACGGCGGGATGGGTGCTGGCGTTTCGCGAGAAGGCGTGCAGCGCGACCTTCTTCCGCTGGTCGAAGGTACGACGGTGTCGACGAAGTACGGCCCAGTGAAGACGGACCACGTCCTTTTCATCGCCTCCGGCGCATTCCATGTCTCCAAGCCGTCCGATCTGTTGCCGGAATTGCAAGGTCGTCTGCCGATCCGCGTCGAGCTGCGCGCGCTCACCAAGGAAGACTTCCGCCGTATCCTGACGGAAACCGAGGCGAGCCTTATCCGCCAGTACAAGGCGCTGATGGAGACCGAGGGCCTCAGCCTCGAGTTCACGGATAACGGCATCGATGCCTTGGCCGATGTCGCTGTCCACCTGAACTCCTCGGTCGAAAACATCGGCGCACGCCGCCTCCAGACCGTCATGGAACGTGTTTTGGATGAAATCTCCTTCAACGCTCCGGATCGCGGCGGCTCGACCGTGGTGATCGATGCCGACTATGTCCGCAAGCACGTCGGCGACCTAGCGCAGAACACGGATCTGTCCCGGTTCATCCTGTGATGAACAAGCATCGGGTCATGTCTTTACTGATGTGATGCGGCGATTTTGACAGCTTGAACTCTCGACAGCGGGCCTTTTACTTTTTAGTGAAGGGCCCGTTTAGTTGTGGGCGCCAGCATCATTCGGCCAAGATTGTGGTCCAGTCAGCGCGTTTCGCGACAATGCCATGAACCGATGGGAACGCTGATAGTGCGACGCCTTCTGACAAGCCTCCTGATTGCTGCTGCCGTGCTGACCACGGCGCCCGCTTTTGCCATGCAAGTGGTACCGCCAGGCAATCGTCATGCAGAGCAACCGGATGTTCCAGGCGCCTCGGTTCGCCGCACCAAAGGCACGAAGACCTCGTTCGATCGCAAATACGAGAAGGTCCGTGACCTTCTGGCGTCGGATCACGAGCTGACGGGCAAGATCAAGAAGATTTCGGCCGCTTACGGCATCGACCCAATCCACGTGATCGGCGCGATTGTTGGCGAGCACACCTATAATGTCGACGCCTATGACCGCTTGCAGTCTTATTATGTGAAGGCCGCATCCTACGCCGGCGAGAGCTTCCGCTTTGCCTATAATGGCGAGGACGTGGACGACTTCATCAAGCGACCGCAGTTCGCCGAATGCAACGGCAAGGGCGATTCCTACACGCTTTGGAGCTGCCGCGAGGATATCTGGGAGAGCGATTTCCGCGGCAAGACGGTCGACGGCAAGAGCTTCCCGGACAACCGCTTCAGCGCCGTTTTCTTCCAGCCCTTCTACGCCGGTCAGACCTTCGGGCTTGGCCAGATCAACCCGCTGACGGCCCTCATGCTCTCGGACCTCGTCTCCAAGGTGTCGGGCTATGGGAAGCTGAACGAGAAAGATGCCGGTTCCGTCTACAAGGCGATCATGGAGCCTGATGTCTCGCTCGCTTTCGTTGCCGCCTCCATCCGTCGGTCGATCGACGACTACAAGCAGATCGCCGACATGGATATCTCCAGAAATCCAGGCCTGACCGCCACGCTCTACAATGTCGGCAATTCGCGCCAGCGCGCGGCCGCTCTTGCCGCCAAGAACCACGCTTCGGGCGAAACGGTCTGGCCTGAAGAGAACTATTACGGCTGGTTGGTCAATGATAAACTGGACGAGTTGGAGCGCCTGCTCTAGCTTTTGCCTTGCCGGAAGAGCTTAAAAATCTTCCGCGAAAGGCTGAATTCTCATGGACATGCGTCCGGATCCATTTGAGCCACCAGCGCCGCTGCCGCGAACAGTGCCGCCGGGCCGTCTTGAGATCATCCGCACGATCCTGCGCAACCCACTGGAGCTCTGGGGTGAGCCTTCCTATACGCTCCCGTGGATCCAGACGCGGTTCTTTCGTGAAAGAACCCTGATCGTCAACGATCCCGGCCTGATCCGCCATGTTCTCGTCGACAATGCCGCGAACTACCGTATGTCGGACATTCGCCAGCTTATCCTGCGTCCCATCCTGCGCGACGGACTGCTGACGGCGGAAGGGGATGTTTGGAAGCGCTCGCGCAAGGCGGTTGCACCAGTTTTCACGCCGCGCCATGCAAGCGGCTTTGCCGGGCAGATGCTGCGTCAGTCCGAGGACTATGCGAGGAAATACGAGGCGGCCGGCAGCGAGGGCAAGGTCTTCGAGATCGCCGCCGACATGACGGAGCTGACCTTCGCCATTCTCGCCGATACGCTGTTTTCGGGTGAGATCGTCACTTCCTCCGACAGCTTTGCCGATGACGTCAACGCCCTCTTGCACCGAATGGGGCGCGTCGATCCGATGGACTTGCTGCGCGCGCCGTCCTGGGTTCCACGCGTGACCCGCATCGGTGGCCAGAAGGTGCTCGACAAGTTCCGCAACATTGTGCGCCAGACCATGGACGCCCGGCTCGCGCGCATGCGGGCCGATCGAACTGCTGCGCCGGACGACTTCCTGACCCTCCTCCTTGAGCAGGCCGAAAGCGGCGGACTGACAAATGACGAAATCGAAGACAATATTCTCACCTTCATCGGTGCCGGTCATGAGACCACGGCACGCGCGCTCGCCTGGACCCTTTACTGCGTGGCGAATACGCCGCATTTCCGCGACGCGATGGAGGAAGAGATCGATCGCGTGCTGGCGCAGGACGTTGAGCCGGTGAGGTGGCTCGATCTGATGCCTTACACCCGCGCGGCGTTCGAAGAAGCGCTGCGGCTCTATCCGCCGGCACCGTCGATCAATCGCGCCGCCATTGCTGCCGATCGCTGGACCGACGCGAAAGGTGAAACGGTCGAGATCGAGTCCGGCGTCACCGTCCTCATCATGCCGTGGACACTACATCGCCACGAACTCTATTGGGACAAGCCGCGCGCCTACATGCCGGAGCGGTTCCTACCCGAGAATCGCGGCAAGATCGGTCGTTTCCAGTTCCTGCCGTTCGGCGCCGGCCCGCGCGTCTGTATCGGTGCAACCTTTGCCCTGCAGGAAGCCGTCATCGCTCTGGCGGTGCTCATGCATCGTTTCCGCTTCGATCTAACGGAGCAGACGAAGCCCTGGCCGGTGCAAAAGCTGACAACGCAGCCGCAAAACGGCCTGCCGATGCTCGTCACGCTGCGGTCTTTGCCTAGATCGGCATAAATCTTTCGAACTATTGCATAATTGACTATGAATGAAAGCCGGGCAAAGTGGCAGCATGCGAAAAAACTGCGTGGGTGCTAGGAGACATTGAATGAGCCGCATCGATAAAAACGGTCTTGCTGTTGAAGCTGTCCTTTATGAGTTTCTGGTCAAGGAAGCGCTGCCCGGGCTGAAGATCGATACCGACAAGTTCTTTGCCGATTTCTCGACCATCGTTCACGATCTGGCGCCGCGCAATCGGGAGCTGCTCGCAAAGCGCGATGCGCTCCAGCTTCGTATCGATGATTGGTACCGCCAGCACGGCGCGCCGACCGATATGGAAGCCTATCAGGCCTTCCTCCGAGACATTGGCTATATCCTGCCGGAGGGTTCCGACTTTCAGGTGACGACCACGAACGTCGATTCGGAAATCGCCTCGATCGCCGGACCGCAGCTTGTTGTCCCCGTTATGAATGCGCGCTACGCGCTGAATGCCGCCAACGCCCGCTGGGGCTCGCTCTACGATGCGCTCTATGGGACGGATGCGATTCCCGAGACCGACGGTGCCGAGAAGGGCAAGGGCTACAATCCGAAGCGCGGTGGGAAGGTCATTGCCTGGGTTCGCGATTTCCTCGACACCGCCGCTCCGCTCGACGGCTGGAGCTGGAAGGATGTTGCGACGTTTGCTGTCCGAGAGGGTGCTCTGGCCGTCACCTCAACCGATGGTGAGCATCTTTCACTGACCGATGCAGCGCACTTTGCCGGCTATCAAGGTGATGCCGCGACGCCGACTCACATCCTGCTGAAGAACAACGGCATCCATATCGACATCGTCATTGATGCCTCAACAGTGATCGGCAAGAGCGATCCGGCGCATATTTCCGACGTCTGGCTGGAATCAGCGATCACGACGATCATGGACTGCGAAGATTCGGTGGCGGCGGTCGATGCCGAAGACAAGGTCGTCGTCTATCGCAATTGGCTCGGCCTCATGAAGGGTGACCTTCAGGAAGAGGTATCGAAGGGCGGCTCGAGTTTCATTCGCAAACTCAATCCCGATCTACAGTACAGCGATCCGGCCGGCACGCCTTTCGAAGTGCATCGCCGCTCGCTGATGCTGGTGCGTAACGTCGGCCATCTCATGACGAATCCGGCTATCCTTGATCGCGACGGTAATGAAGTGCCGGAGGGCATCCTGGACGCGATGGTCACCGGCACGATTGCGCTCTACGACGTCGGCCCGAACGGCCGCCGCAAGAATTCCCGCACCGGCTCGGTCTACGTCGTCAAGCCGAAGATGCATGGCCCCGAGGAAGTCGCCTTCGCCGCCGAGATCTTCTCGCGCGTCGAGGACGCCCTCGGCATGGCTCGCAATACGATCAAGATGGGCATCATGGACGAGGAGCGTCGGACGACCATCAATCTCAAGGAATGCATCCGTGCCGCCCGCGAACGTGTGGTCTTCATCAACACCGGTTTCCTGGATCGCACCGGGGATGAAATCCACACCTCAATGGAAGCCGGCCCGATGATCCGCAAAGGTGACATGAAGCGGGCCGCCTGGATCGCTGCCTACGAAAACTGGAACGTCGATATCGGCCTCGAATGCGGCCTCTCTGGCCATGCGCAGATCGGCAAGGGCATGTGGGCCATGCCGGATCTGATGGCGGCGATGCTGGAGCAGAAAATCGCGCACCCGAAGGCAGGCGCCAACACCGCCTGGGTTCCGTCCCCGACGGCCGCGACGCTGCACGCGACGCACTATCACCGCGTCAGTGTCGCCCGTGTCCAGCATGGTCTCAAGGATCGTGCGCGCGCCAAGCTCTCCGATATTCTTTCGGTCCCCGTCGCGGTCCGTCCAAATTGGACGCCGGAGGAAATCCAGCGCGAACTCGACAACAATGCCCAAGGCATATTGGGTTACGTTGTCCGCTGGGTCGATCAGGGCGTCGGCTGCTCCAAGGTGCCTGACATCAATAATGTCGGCCTCATGGAGGACCGTGCGACGCTGCGTATTTCCGCCCAGCATATGGCCAACTGGCTGCACCACAAGGTCACGACCGAAGCGCAGATCGTCGAGACGATGAAGCGCATGGCCGCCGTCGTCGACCAGCAGAATGCCTCCGATCCAGCCTACGCGCCGATGGCTGCCGATTTCGACGGTTCGATTGCCTTCCAGGCGGCACTTGACCTTGTTTTAAAGGGCAGGGCGCAGCCGAACGGCTATACTGAGCCAGTCCTGCATCGCCGCCGCCTCGAGCTGAAGGCCAAGCAGGCGGCCTGACGAGGATAAATCAATACAAAAGGCCGCCGAAACAATGTCCCGGCGGCCTTTTTAATACCCTATTTCAGCGACAGCCTACTGGATAACGATGACCTTCGAGGTCGTCTTGCCAGGGCGTACGCGGCTGTAGAGGTCGATGACGTCCTGGTTCATCAGGCGAATGCAGCCGGAGGAAGCAGCGGTGCCGATCGAAGCCCATTCCGGTGTGCCGTGCAGGCGGAAGAGGGTATCCTGACCCTTTTCGTTGAAGAGGTACATGGCGCGCGCGCCAAGCGGGTTGCTGAGGCCCGGGCCCATGCCCTCCTCGACATACTTCGCGACTTCGGGCTTGCGCTCGGCCATTTCCTTCGGCGGGTGCCAAGTCGGCCATTCCTGCTTCCAGGCGACGTAGGCCGTGCCTTCCCATGCAAAGCCCTGCTTGCCGACGCCGATGCCGTAACGCATCGCCTTGCCGCCGGGCAGAATGTAGTAGAGGAAGCGCTCGCGCGTGTTGACGATGATCGTGCCCGGGCGTTCGGTGGTTTCGTAAGAGACGATCTGCCGGCGGAACTGCGGCTTAACCTTCTGGATCGGGATCGCCGGAAGCGAATATCCCGCATCCGTCGTCAGGCCGTAAGCGTCGTCGAAGATCTGCGCGGTCTGGACGGTCGGCCCCGGGGCGCTCTCGTCTTCGACGGAGGCGCTCTCGGTAGTCGAGGAGCAACCGGCCAGAGCGAGCGTCGCCATCAGGCCGAATACAGAAAATGCATTGCGGATGCGCATGGATGTCTCTTAAGAAATAGACTGGGAGGAACGGCTTTTGAACCATCTTTGAATATGGTTTATTTTCGATTAACTTTGCCTTTGCAAGCTGTTGCAGTGCGGCAAAACCAATACGCAGCGGCAAATTAGAAGCGCATGGTTTTTTTGCAACAACGCGCGCGCCGGACCGATGGTTATCCATGACGATTTTGAGTGTTTACAATAACAATCCGTTAATAGACGGCCGGCAGTCGGACAGAGCTATGCTCGTGCGCCGCGGGACTCAGATTTTACTTCATGAGATGCGTCACGCCGTCTTGCCCGAACTGTCGCTTGCAAGCGGGCGACGGGCAGATCTGATCACCATTTCGGAGAAAGGCGAGATCTGGATCATCGAGATCAAGACCTCGATCGAGGATTTTCGTGTCGACCGCAAGTGGCCGGACTATCGCCTGCATTGTGATCGGCTGTTCTTCGCGACACACAAGGATGTTCCGCTCGATATCTTCCCTGACGATTGCGGCCTGTTTCTCTCTGACGGTTACGGCGCGCATATGATCCGCGAAGCGCCGGAGCATCGCCTTGCGCCCGCCACACGCAAATCGGTCACCCTGAATTTCTCTCGCGCAGCTGCCCGGCGCCTGCTGCTGGCCGAGTGGGCAAACGGCAAGCCTTTCGAAGTCGACGATATCTAGAGTTATTTGGGCGCGCGCTTGGCAAGAATCCGCTGCAGCGTGCGGCGATGCATGTTGAGCCGCCGCGCCGTCTCCGAGACATTGCGCTCACACATCTCATAAACCCGCTGGATATGCTCCCAGCGTACCCGGTCGGCTGACATTGGGTTTTCCGGCAGCTCCGCCTTCTCGCCGGCCCGCTGCGTCAACGCGGCATACACGTCGTCGGCATCGGCAGGCTTTGCCAGGTAGTCGACGGCGCCGAGCTTCACCGCCGTGACGGCTGTCGCAATATTGCCGTAGCCGGTCAAAACGATGATCCGCGTGTCGTCCCGACGCTGCCGGATCGCCTCGATCACATCCAGCCCATTGCCGTCGCCAAGTCGTAGGTCGACGACAGCGTATTTCGGCGGATGGATCTTTGACTTGGCAACACCCTCGGCGACCGACTCGGCTGTCTCGACCTTAAAGCCGCGCGTCTCCATCGCGCGTGCCAGGCGGCGCAGAAACGGCCCGTCATCATCGACAATCAGCAGGCTGGCGTCCGGACCTATATGATCCGCATCTGCAAGGGAGGATTCGTGGTCAAGCTCGTTCATATTCGTCAATCCCGGCAACCGCCTGCCTGATATAAGTCAAGTATCCCGCTTTTCATTATGCCGATAGCGTCATTTTGTCGAATTTGCATCGATCAGCATGCGCGGCCATTCGACACGGACACGCGCTCCGGCCGTCTCCGGCATGCGGTTCTCGAACACCAGCGACGCGCCGGATCGCTCCAGAAGCGTCTTGGCGATGAAGAGGCCAAGTCCCAGCCCGCCGGCGCGGTCTTCCCGCTGTCTCTTTGTGACATAGGGTTCGCCAATCCGGGTCAGAATATCGGAAGAGTAGCCCTCGCCGTCGTCCTCGACCGTGATGAGGACTTTTCTAGCATCATGCTCGACCGTCACTGTGACCTTGGCGCGGGCGTAGTCGACGGCGTTCTCGATCAAATTGCCGAGCCCATACATGATACCGGCATTGCGATCGGTTACGGGCTCGCCCTTGCGCGGGCTCTTCTCGATCAGTTCGAGTTTGATGCCGAATTCCCTGTGTGGTGCCACGATCTCTTCCATCATGGATGAAAGCGGCAGCCGCCGAAGATGTGCCTCGCCTTCCGCGGAAAGTGTCGCCAGGCGCCGCAGGATATCGCGACACCGCTCACTCTGGCTGCGCAAGAGCTGCACATCCTCGCGAAAGCGATCGTCGTCTTTCAACTCTCGCTCCATCTCCTTGGCGACGACGCTGATAGTGGCGAGCGGCGTGCCAAGCTCGTGTGCTGCAGCGGCGGCAAGGCCGTCCAGCTGTGAAAGGTGTTTCTCCCGCTGCAGCACAAGTTCGGTTGCAGCCAAGGCGTCGGCCAGCTGGCTCGCCTCCATCGAGACGCGGTAGGCGTAGAAGGCGGCGAAGGCCATGGTCGATGCGATCGAGCACCAGACGCCGAACTGCATCACGGTATGGACATTGATCTCGACTCCGTCGAACCACGGCAAGGGAAAGGGCGAGAAGGCGAGGATGGTAATGCAGACCATCGCAACGAGAATGAGCACCGTGCTGAAGCGGATCGGCTGCGATGCGAAGGAAATGATGACAGGAACACAGACGAGGGCGGCGAAGGGATTGGCAAGGCCACCAGTGATGAAGAGCAGCGCGCAAAGCTGCAGAAGGTCGAAGCCGAGCAGCGCGAAGGCCGCGCCCGGGTAGAGCCGATGCGTCGGCGGATAGCGGATCATCAGGTAGAAATTGACCGCTGCCAGTGCTGCGATCAGCACCGCGCATGCGATAAGCGGAAGCGGAAACTTCAGCCAGAAGGCAACGATGAACACTGTCACGGCCTGGCCACCGACGGCAAGCCACCTCAATCGCACCAGTGTCTGCAGTCTCAGGCGTCTGCTGCTGTGCCTATCCTCTTCCGGCGAACTCTCGACATTATCGACCATGTGGCATCCCTTGCTTGCTAGGGCTCATGTACCACGCGGTTTCACCCTTGTCGTCGGCATGGCGTCCTCCGGCCGCTCAGGCCAGGGGTGCTTGGGATAGCGGCCGCGCATCTCGGTGCGCACGTCCTTCCACGAGCCGGCCCAGAAGCCGGGCAGATCGCGGGTTGTCTGGATCGGCCTGTGCGCCGGCGATGTCAGCTCAAGGAGCAGCGGCAGCCGTCCGCCGCCAATCGCCGGATGCTGCTTGAGGCCGAAGAGTTCCTGCACACGAATGGTCAGGGTCGGTTCTTCGCCGTCATATTGGATCGGATGCCGCTGGCCCGTTGGCGCTTCGAAATGCGTCGGCGCGAGGTTGGAAAGATCCCGCTGCAGTTCGTGCGGTATCAGCGCCATCAACCCAGTCGAAAGGCCCGATGAGGAAATGTCGGAAATCCCTCGAGCATCCATCTGATAGGGAACGAACCACTCGTCGAGCCGCGCAAGCAATGCTTCGTCGCTGAGATCAGGCCACGGATCACCGATGCTGCGGTGAAGAAAGCCGATGCGTTCGCGAAGCTGCATGGCCTCTTTGGAAAAGGGAAGCTGTTCCAACCCCAGCTCGCGCACGCCTTCTGCCAGCGCACGGCTGATGGCTTCGCCGGTAGGGCGGGGCAGCGGCGTCTCGTCGAAGACGATCGCGCCGAGCCGTGTCGCCCGTCTGGCTCTGACCTGCCGGCTTTGCCGGTCGAAGAAGGTCTGGTCATCGATCGAAATGGCATCGGGCAACTCTTCCTCGATGTCAGCGCGCAAAACCTCTGCTGCCGCCAAAATGCGCCCCTGCGCCGCGCGGCCTGTCAGGTCGGCGATGACGAGCATCTGGCTGCCGGCAAGTCGTTCGGTCTCCGGCAGTTCCGCGCCGCGTCCGTTCGCCATCAGGAACCGGCCTCTGCCACCGCGCTGCAGCGCGATGCGGTCAGGAAAGGCGTGCAGCAGCAGCCTTCCCGTCTGGCTGGGATCCGTTGCCTTGGCGACATCGAGACCCTTGGCCAGTCGAGCCGCCAATTGGCGCGCGCCTTCGGCGCGATCGCCGCGCTCCGACCGGAAGCGTCGCATCCGCTCTTCGAGGTCTATACTAGGGCCGCCGAGGCCTTGTTCGGTCAGCAGCACGGCAAGCGCCGCCGCATCCCTCGCATGCCCGATCTCGCCGGCAGAGATCACCATAGCGGCCAGACGCGGTGGCAACGCAAGGTCGCGCATCATCTTTCCGCGCGCAGTCAGTCCTCCGTCCTCGCCGAGTGCGCCGAGCTGTCGCAACAGCACGCGCGCTTCCGAAAGCGTCGTCTCCGGCGGCTGGTCGACAAAGGACAGCGACCGGGTATCCTGCACGCCCCAGTGGGCAAGGTCGAGAACCAAGCCGGAGAGATCGCTGGAGAGAATCTGCGGTGGCGTGAATGCCGGCAATGCGGCCGTCTGCCCCTGATGCCACAGACGGACAGCGATACCGGGCTCGGTACGCCCCGCACGCCCGGCGCGTTGGTCGGCTGAGGCGCGTGAAACGCGGACCGTTTCCAGCCGCGTGATACCGGTAGATGCCTCGAACACAGGAAGCCGCTGCAGGCCGCTATCGATCACGATCCGCACGCCGTCGATGGTGATCGACGTCTCGGCGATCGACGTGGCGAGCACGACCTTGCGCGTCCCGGGCTCGGCCGGTCGGATTGCCGCATCCTGTTCTTTCAGTGTCAGGTTGCCGTAGAGTGGTGCGATCAGTGTCTGCATCCCGAAGCGTCCTTCTAGCCGCGCGGCCGTCCGGGCGATCTCCGCCTGGCCGGGCAGAAAGGCGAGGATTGATCCGCTCTCGCTGGCGTGGGCGTCAATGATCGCGCGTGCCATTGCATCTTCTATGCGTTCGCCGCCCGGACGATCCTGATGGCGGATGTCGATCGGATAGCTTCGTCCCATGCTTTCGATCAGAGGCGGTTGATCGAGAAGCGCTGCGATGCGGGCAACATCAAGGGTTGCCGACATCACGAGCACGCGCAGGTCATCGCGTAAGGCGGATTGCACGTCGAGCGCCAGCGCCAGGCCGAAGTCGGCGTCCAGGGAGCGCTCGTGGAACTCGTCGAAAATGACGGTCGAGACGCCAACGAGCTCAGGATCGTCGAGGATCATGCGGGCGAACACGCCCTCGGTGACAACCTCTATCCGAGTTCTGGCGGATATTCTGGTGTCGAGGCGCATGCGATAGCCGACCGTCTCCCCGACGGTCTCGCCGAGCAGCGATGCCATGCGGCTTGCTGCTGCGCGTGCTGCGAGGCGCCGCGGCTCCAGGAGCACGATCTTCCCGTCGCCGCGCCATTCCTGGTTTAACAGGTAGAGCGGTACGAGTGTCGTCTTGCCGGCACCCGGTGGTGCCGAAAGCACTGCGCGGCCCCGCGTGCCGAGTGCTGCTCCAATGGCGGGAAGAACATGCGAAACCGGAAGGTCCGGCAGGGAGGTCGTGCGGTTCACGTGCGCGTCGTTGTCTCATAGGTGGGATGGTACAGTTGCTCATCGTCCAGGATAAGCATCTCGTCAGCCCTAGGGATATCTGAACGTGAAACTACCGGCACAGCCCCGTTACGTGCAAGTCATGCGGCCTTCTGGGCGCAGCGAGCTCAAGAATAGCGCAACTATACAGCCAGAGATAGAACCTCGAGCCCGTCGACACAGGCAGGAGTCGCTGCCATTGGTCGTGAAGCCAACCAAAAACACTCTTTCAGAAAATCCGTCAATCGAATCAATCTGTTACAAAAATGTCAAAAAACTTTGTTGGGTGGTGTTGACTTAGAAAAGGGGCAGGGTCTATAAGCCCGATCACTGACGAGGGCGGCGGCGCTGCTGGCGACGAAGTCCTTCGCTCTGAAGTTTCTTT